>CALLYL010000554.1 GCA_937859535.1 uncultured Myxococcales bacterium | reverse complement strand
AGTAGCTGGGCGGTCAAACACGGATGCCGCAAGTCCATGCAACACCGAGGCAGGCGAGCCGGCTGGAGGCATTCCTAACCGGTATCGGTCTTGCTCACTTGCAAGTTGCCCTTGGGTTTGTCGCCATGCGCGGCATCGGTGCCAGTGCCACCGCTTGGTTTGTGATTCTGTTCTGTTGGCTGCTCGGTGGACTGTCCGGCGTCCTATGGATGAAGTCCCAACGGCACTCCCAAGCCACTCCTTCGACAGCCGTCCATCGACGAGAGTCGGCCTTGTTAGCTAGCTCCCTCTTGCTGCTGCTACTCGCTGAGCTCAGCGCTCAACTGACTCCATTTTCCCTGTTGCCTCGATTCACCGTAATGCTCGCCGCGACCGCTGCGGGTGCCTACGGTGGCGCATTTTTGTCCGTGCGTGGCAGCCAATCCCGAAGTGTGGCCGTGCTGTTCTTCCACGAAAACAACGGCTTCTTGACCGGATTTCTGGTTGCCAGCGGTGTCCTGCTACTGTCCGCCTCGCTTCTTCTGCCTGTGACCGCTCTCTCCGTCTTGGCAGCACGAGCTGCTCGCTCTCCTCTCAGCCTACGTCCGCCCATCGTTGCCGTGGCCGTAGGAATCGGGGCGGTCGCTTTTCAGTTGCTGTTTCGCTGGGGCGGCGATCCTCACTGGGATGCGCTCATGACCGCCTCGGTGCTCACTCATCCAGAATCGGTGAGCCTTCGCGAGTGGCTGTTCTTCGCTCATCCACTGGTTATTCCATTGACCGCGCCGTTTCAACTGTTGGTCAGCGATCCACTGCAAGCTGTTTCCCTCCGCGAAACCGTCTGTCACGGGGCGCTTCTTTCTCTGCTCTATCTTGCTAGCCGCGCACTCTGTACTGATCCATCGCGCAGCCTGATGATCGCGGCATTCGCTTGTTTGCAAGTGTTCCTTTCCGCAGGTAGATGGCAACTTGTGTTGGCGGGTGAGGAAAAGGAAGTAATGCTGCTGTTTGGCAGCGCGTTCCTCATCTTCTACCTCGATCATCGCGGTTTGTGGCACCTGGGCGTCAGCTCCTTTTCTACGCTGGCGGCACCTGTCCGCCGACTTTTGCTGGGCATTCTGCTCGCGCTGGCGGTTGGGATACATCTGTTGAACGGACTGCTGATTGTATGGCTGCTCGTGGATTTAGCGCTGGCCACCAAGCGTCGACAAGTGGCCTATGAGATCGGCTCGATTCTGCTGTACTCGGTCTTGTTAGCCGGACCCTTCTTTATGTGGTTGGCAATCGGTCCGGGCGAGGCACGGACTCCGCAAGAGGTGCTCCACTTCTTTTTGGAATACCATGTCTCTGGGGAGTTCCTTTCGTTCCCAGCCACTTGGTTGGAGCGCTGTGTCGAGTGCTATTCCGGTCTACGCGCCTGGCTGTTTGATGAGTGGCCGATTCACCATCCGATGTTGGAGTCAGCGACGGCCTTCCTCGTCCTTGGGGTACTCTGTTGGTCCGCTCTGCGCCAGGCACCGCATCTGTTGTCGCGACTGCTGGCCTGGGTTCTTTTGCTGCTGCTGCACTTTTTCTTTTTTCAGCCTTGGAACCCGGAGGCGTGGAGCCCTTCGGTCTTCTGTGGTTCACTCATCGTTGCGCTGGGACTGCTTGGAAAGGGACGATGGCTCCTGCCGCGCAAGCTGCTCGCGATCGTATGGATTGCAACGCTCGCGCTCGTGCTGGGGATCAACCAGAAGGCCGGTTTGCTCACGGCGGAGCGGGTGCGCGAGTTCATCTCTGCGGATCACGCATCAGCCACCCCGCTTCGGGACTTGGTGCGCTGGCTGGATGTCAACCTGGAACGGGACGCCGAGATCCTGGTCAAGGATCGACTTCTGCTGTCCTATTTTCAGCTCTACACCACGCGGGGGCCCGTGATTCAGGAGTACCTAGGGTTGTCAAAGCAGGAGCTGCGAACCACCCATCACCTGACCACGCTCAGCCTTCGCTTCTATGCTCCTAAGCGGAGGCCGGAGGAGATCGATGAGGCGCTCCGCAACCATCGTCCCGTCTATCTGATCAGCACCGAGCCCAGCTCTGCCGCGACGCTTGCCCTGCCTATGGGAGGACTGGTTTTGTCGCGACTCACGATGCCACTGGTTACTCCGCCGGCGGCTCCCATCGTGACTCCTTTCACACACGCGGCCCAACCGACCCGACCCGATGGCGCGATGACGGAGCATGTGGCCGATGACCTGCTGGCCAATGATCTGACGCTCACTGCGGTGACCACGATCAATCCCACCGTGTACAAGCTGTCACTGCGCCGAAATACCCGAGAGTTTGCCGCCAAGTGGAAGCCCCTAGGAAGCGAAGGGAGTGAAGAGCAGGAAGGCTTTGATGGCAACAACGCACCGCGCTGTGAACTTGCAGCCAGAAGGATCGATCGCTGGCTTTCAGGTCATGATCCGCGACGGCAGCTTGTTCCCGAAGTGGTGGTGCGAGCACTCCATCGCAATGTCCCGTGCGACCGTCCCTGTCAAGCAGTTCCGAAGCTCATCGGGGCCGAGTTTCCACCTACGTTCCCAATGCAAAACGATCATCTGGTCTTGGGCGCACTTAGCGAGTGGATCGAAGAAGCCGACATGCCCACACGATTTCAGGGTGGACTGTGGAACCCGCAGAGGTTTGCCGGGGATCCCGAGTACCGTCGGAGCATTGCCGACCTGGTGACGTTCTTGTTTTTGATCGCGCACGGTGACGCAAATTACGCGGACAACTTTCTCGTATCTCGACATCCTCCGTTTCGAGCCTATAGCATCGACAATGGACGATCCTTGGATGGCATTCCGTTTTACACCGAGGAGGGTGATCCAGACTGGCAGCCGCTCGCCCAGCTCACTCCGCAGAGCCTGCTCGTTCCGTCATTGTCACGGCAAAGGCTATCCCGAATCGCGCTCCTCCCACAGTCTTCCCTGCCGAAGGAACTGCGGCTACTTTCTGCGATCGATCTACGCAGTGGAAGGGTGGTCAGCGATCCCACAACAGAGCCACTGCTCACAGCATTTGTCGGACGACCTCTGTCCGAGATGGCCGCGCTCCGGAGAGTCAGCCGTCAAAGCTATCTGACCACCAGCTCAAACTCCACAGGACCGTGGCTGCTCCTTGGGCTCTCGGCGAAAGGAATTGCGGATCTGCTACAGCGCGCCCAGGCGCTTATCAGTCATCAGCGAAACACCAACATCCCGCTGTTCGACTGACCACAGTTGCACTGCTACCGCGACGCGCCACGGGCGAGGTACGACAGCAGCTCTGCGTCAAACGGACTATCTGGCGGTATCGTCTGTCCGGGCCTTAGCGTGGGTGCGAGCGGCGCTGGACGAGTCGGACGTGCCCGGATCATCGTGGTACGAATCGGATCGGTGGGAGCCCGATTCACAGGCACTGGCGGCGACCGCTTCAGTGTCACACCCTCGGCGGTCGGGCGTGGCTTAAACAGCTCGGGCGGAATCGTGTAGGTCGGTATGGAACGCTGAACTGGGGCAGCCGTGGTCGACGGTGCTGCCATCGACTTCAGGAGCGCGGGCGGCAGGTTCGCCGTTGGCATCTGACTCGCCCCAAACTGCGCCGTGTTGTCTTCATCGAGCGCAACCAGCGGCCGAGCCTTGGGCAGCGGCGTGTTTTCGCTCAGCATATCCTCGTCGTCGGCTTCGGCTTCGAAGCTCAGCGCCGGCTCATCGTCGTCGTCACCGGCCTCAATCTCCACCACCGCATCGTCGCCCCCATTCATCAAATCCGGGGCGATCACGACCTTGCTTTCGGGCAAAAGCGGCTTTGCGGCGGTCGTTGCGCCGGCGCTTGGCACGGCACCACCGCTCAGCTTGCGCAGCCGCTCGGCCAAGGCACTCGTTCCCGCTGCCACTCCGCTCGGTGGCGGCGGCAATGGCGACAGGATCGGCGAGGAGCCAGCCTCAGGCTTAGAGATCGCTTCGGGGACTGCTGCCGGGACGGCCGTTTTTTGGGTGTTTCCAGAGCCATCCTTGGCCACCGGGGCTGCATGATCCCCGCCCTTGGTCACCGGGTGACGCTGGACTTCGGGCAGGTTGTCAAACAACCCGTCACGAAGACGCTTGAGCATGCCTTTGTGCTGCTCTTGCATCCGCTTCTGGGTCACCGCCTCCGGTTCGTCGAGCGAATAGGTCGTACGCTGTGACGAAAGGATGGTTCCCTCGATGAAGAGGTGGGTCGACAGGACCGGACGAGCCGGCCCCGAGTCCTCAGTCTGAACGTGAAACAGCCGTCCAGAGTGACGAACGTTGTGGTTATAGCCAAGGAGCGGCGGACGCTTTGACACCAGGAGATAGGCTATCACGCCTACTTGCCTCGCCAAAGAGGCTTCTTTGTCCTTCATTTTTGCGAAGCTGCCAATCGGTGCTGCTACATTGCGCCGGCCATGAAAGTCGCAGGGAAGGTCGAAGGGAAGGTCTCTGGCAATGCTCAGGCTACTGACTCTGCAAGACGCGCTCTACACGATGAGCCGACGCTGTACGAGGCCCAACATGCGGCCAGTGCGTTCGGACTGTCGCTGCTATCGCCTGAGCCGATCGCAGACAGCGCAAACCCATGGGAAGAAGCGACACACGTTCCACCGCTCCCCAGCCAAAAAACCCAGGCCTTGCCTCAGGTGGGTTATCCAGCCATCGAGCACGCCGAGCCAGTCGCCACCCATGTCTCGACGGCACCTAGACTCGCCATGGGGCCGGTCGCCGCGCCAAGTGCCGGTCACAGCGTAATTGGACCGCCGGAGTCAGGCTCCGCAGTCACCGAGGTCAGACTGATTCCCCGTCCGGTGCCCAGCAGCTCACCACCATCGGCCCGCCATCGTCTCTACTATCCCTTCTTGGTCGGCACCATCGGTGGGCTGTGTGGGCTGCTGCTCGCGATGGTGGGTCTGCGAATCATCAAACAACAGCGAGACCGCGCTGAGCTGTCACGAGTGGAACAGCGCACCGCTCGCGAACAGCTTCTCGAGCAGGCCGTGCGAGCGTTGGTCATGGGTCGTCCCCAAGAGGCCAGGACACTGCTCTTCGAGTTCAACCACCGCTGGCCGACGCCTGAGGTTGAAAAGATGCTGCGCACCTTGGAACAGATTGACCCCAAGGACCGACGGTAGTTTCAGCGGCTTCCGCCCCCTCGCTGACGCGATTCACGATAGAGTAGGTACCTGCGGGCTGCCACCGCAAACCCGTAGTCCACTCCCCTGGCCTCACCGAGGAGTCTTCCGCATGAAATCGCCTGCTCTTCGACTGCTCACCTGGACGGTTGCCATCGCCGTGTCGGTCTATTTGCTGCTGGCCTTCGCGGTCGTGGCCGTGCTGAGCAAACCGCAGCGTACTTTCGATGCTCGGCAAAACCCCGGACAAAGGGGCCTGGCCTATCAGGACATCCGCTTTCCCGCCCGAGGCGGTGATGCCGAGCTAGCCGGTTGGTACATCCCACATGACAGCCATCGCGCCGCGCTGGTCATGGTCCACGGCAAAGGCGGCAGCCGCACCAATGAGCAAAATGGCCGCAACGTCGAGTTTCTCGCAGCGCTGCATCAGCACGGCTTTGCGCTGGTCGCTCTCGATCTTCGGGGTCACGGCCAGTCGTCCGACGCTCGCTTCAGCTTTGGCATCCACGAAAGCCGTGATGTCCTCGGCGCGGTCGACTATCTGGGCAGCAAGGGTTATTCCCGTCGGCAAATCGGTCTACACGGAGTGTCCATGGGCGCTGCGTCGGTGCTCCTTGCGGCGGCCCAAGACCCCGAGGTTCCCGCTGTCATCGCCGACTGCGGCTACTCCGACTTTGGCCGAGTCCTCCGTCGAGAGTGGTATAAGCGCACCCACCTCCCATCCCTGGTGATGCCAGGCTCTCGGATGATTGCCAAGCTCTGGCTCGGAACCGATTTACTCGCGGTGCGTCCCATCGACCAGGTTCCGAAGATCAAGTCGCAGGTGCTGTTCACCCATGCCGGTCTAGACGGGCTGATTCCTCCGACGGACTCGCAGGAGATGTCAGCCAAGCTGCCTGGCTCTACCGTGTGGATTCAGCCCGGTGCCCACCACGCGGCTGGTTTTGATGCGGATCCAGAGGCGTACACCCGTCACATCACTGAGTTCTTCGATAAGACCCTGCACAATTAGCCTCCCAATTGGCGCTTCCTTTTGAATAACATCGGGCAGCGACTGCCAGTCCATCGGGCCGTACCCAGCCCAGGCACCGTCGCAAGGAGTGGTCCCGATGCTGTCGATCTCTGCCCCGCATGTTGCTGCCCCTCACCTCTCGCAGTTCTCGCGCACGCTTGGCGATATGTTGCGGAAGAGAGCGGAAGCCACACCTCAACGTGAGGCCTTCTTCGAGCGACGCAATGGCAGGTGGCAGCCGACCACCTGGGCCATGGCCTATGAGCGTGCAGCTCGAGTCGCTGCGGGACTTCGTAAATTGTCGCTTCAGCGGGGCGATCGACTCGCCATTGTCGGACCAACCCAGATCCGCTGGTCGCTCTATGACTTTGCAGCTCAGCTACTCGGCATCGTCAGCTTCGGAATCTACCAGCAGCAGACCGTCCAGCAGATCCGCTATCTCCTCGAACATAGTGAGGCCCAGATAGTCCTCGTCGGTGATGAGAAAGAACTCGTCAACATCCTGGCTGCCGCAAAGGATCTCCCGCAGCTCACCGCAATCATCCCGTGGGATGAAGAGCTGTATCAGCGCCATCGACAAGCCGACCCACGGCTCCACTCCCCGCTCCTGCTGGACGGCGAGCCGCTCTCCCGCGAGGAGCTGGCCTCATCACTCGATGCCATCGATCCCGACGACACCGCGATCCTGATTTATACCTCGGGCACCACCGGACCGCCCAAAGGCGCGATGCTGACCCATCGAAACCTGCTGTCGATGTTCAACTCCGGACATGGTTTTGCAGAGTTCTTCGCCGATGACATCACGATGAGCTTCTTGCCGATGGCCCACTCGGCCGAGCGCAACCTGTCCTTCTACGGTCGGGTTTCGACCGGCGTCGCCACCGCGTTTGCCACCAGCATGAGCACGCTCCTTGACGATCTGAGAGAAGTCGGACCGACGGTGTTTGGCTCGGTGCCGCGCATCTTTGAAAAGGCCTACAACAAGATCCTGACCGAGGTGGAAAAGAAGCCCGCTCCGGTCCGCAAGTTCTTCAACTGGGCCCGTCGTGTCAGTAGCGATCGACTTGAGCGGACGCTCGCTGGGCAGCCGGTGCCACTCTCGTTACAGCTTCAACACCAGCTTGCCGACCGTCTGTTGTGGCGCAAGATCCGCGCCTTCTTTGGTGGTCGAGTACGCTACTTCATCGTTGGTGCAGCACCCACCCCGAAGGATGTCCTGACCTTCTTTTGGGCCGCCGGAATGCCGATCCTCGAAGCCTACGGTATGACTGAGGCGACGGCGATCACGCATGCCAATACGATGAAGGCGGTCAAGCTCGGCACCGTTGGGCGATTGCTCGATGGGCTGGAGCAGCGCATTGCCGAAGACGGCGAGCTGCTGGTTCGGGGCCCATGGGTGTTTAAGGGCTACTTTCGAAATCCCGAGGCCACTGCCGCCACCGTGATCGACGGCTGGCTGCACACCGGCGATGTCGGGGTGCTCGACCCAGACGGCTACTTGCGAATCACGGATCGCAAAAAGCACCTCATCATCACCGCTGGCGGCAAAAACCTGTCGCCCGGCAACATCGAGTCCGCCATAAAGAGCGCAGATCCTCTCATCAGCCATGTCATCGCACACGGTGACCGCCGCCAGTTCGTGAGCGCACTCATCGCGCCGAGTCCGCTGGAAACGCTCGACTGGGGCCTTCATCGCGGCATGGTCTCTCGCAGCGAGGTCGCCGAACGAACCAAGGAACTCATCGAACATCCCTCGGCTCGCAGCGAGGCGCTGGCCCGTGCCATGGAGCCGATCGTCCGTAGTCGCGAGTTCGAGGAGCGCATGCTCGCCGCTGTCCGTCGCGGCAACCTCGGCCTGGCTCACGTCGAACAGGTTCGTCGATTCCTGGTGCTGCCACGCGACCTGTGCCAAGAGCACGGCGAGATGACCCCCACCATGAAGGTCCGACGTCGCGAAGTCGAGCAAAAGTACCTACCCGACCTCGACCGCCTCTACCAGGATGACGCGTTCGGCCAGTCCGTCTAGCCTCGACCGGCTATCGCGATTTACTATCAATCAACATATATTGTGCGGCTACATCAGGTTAGTGCTGGGCACTGACCAGCTCCACCAGCACACCACCGAACGCTTTGGGATGTAAAAAGGCCACCTGATGGCCTCTGGCACCCGGTCGCGGAACCTTGTCGATAAGAGGTACGCCGCGCTCAGCCAGCTCGTTGAGTGCATCAGCGATGTCTTCTACCGCAAACGCGATGTGGTGCAGACCGCCTCGTTTGTCCAAGAACTTCTCGAGCCCAGCATTCTGACCTCGCGGCAGCGGTGCGATCAGCTCGATACAGGCATCGGCCTCCGCCGGTGTGAGAAGAAACGCGGCCTCGGTAAGCTGCGTCGGTACGTACTCACGTGCAGAAAGAAACAGCGGCAACACCGACTGCCAGGCTGCCAGCGCGCCATCCAGCTCCGGCACACAGAGCGCCACATGGTCGATTCGAACGATTTTCATGCGCGTACAGTAACCCGCAGCGCTGCCCTGTAAAGGAACATAGAAAACCGGCTCCCTCGGTTACGAGGGCTGCCAGGTCACTGTTTGTCGGGGAAAAGGGAGAGAGGAGGGAACCACCCGAAGCAGGTCTGCTCGGGCACCGCAGGACGTGCTTCTTAGAAGGTCAAGCGCCAGCCGAAGCGCATAAACAGCGGGAGCTGGTAGCCAGTCGGCTGACCGTAGTTCGAGTTGAACGTCGGCAGCGTGCCGTTGTTGGCCTTCAGGTGCTTGAGGTCGGTGATCTGGCCGTTCACGATCGGAGACACCGTGGACGCGGTGAACTCGTCATCAACGTTGGTGACCTCGCGCTGATTGAACAGGTTGACCACATCGACAAACAGGTTCATTCCGACCGTCTGGGTCAGCTTGTGATCGTAGCCGACGTGCAAGTCGAACTGCGTCACCGTCGGGGTACGACCACCCGAGCCACGCGGCAGCAGGTACACTTCACGACGTCCGTAGTAGGGGTGACGACCGAGGACTTCGATCGGTCGACCGCTGGTGGCGGTGAAGGTAATACCAATGGTCAGCTTGCCCTTGTCTCCAAACACCGGCTGGTCGTAGAACGCCGTCGCCTTGAAGTTGTGCGGGCGGTCGGTGGGCAGTGGGCCGTTCCGGTTCGCGAGCAGGTCGATCAAGTCGAACTGCGACGAGATGTTCGGGTCGCTCTGGCCGTTCGACGATGAGAACGTACCGGGGTAGTTACCGAGCGTACGCGAATAGGTGTAGCTCGAAATCACCGAGAAGCGATTCGACAGCCGCTTGTTGAGCGTCAGCACCAGGGCATCGTAGTTGCGGCGGGCCTTCGGGAACACCGAGCCAACCAGCTTGTAGGCACTGAGCAGTGCGACAGCATCCTGGTAAGCGAGCTGATCCGCCACCTTGGCAGTCGCTGCGGTGCCAGCGGGCTTCAAGCGATCCACCTCGTCTTGCAACTGCTTGACGACGTTCGGGTCCGAAGGCACACCGGGGTTTGCGAGCAGGTAGGTCGTACCACCGTCCGGCGACATGTCTTCGACGATGTTGCCGAGGTCGCGGTGGATGTAGCTGACGCCCAGGACGATATCCAACCCAACGTCGTAGTTCACGCCGAGCGTGATTTCGTTGATGTACTGACCCTGAACCACCGGTGAGATGAGCGGGGCGCGACCACCGTTGACTACGCCGCCGTCAGCCGCCAGGAACTGGCAGTTCGCCGACGGCACCGGCACGGCGCGACCACCAGGCTGAAGCGTCACGCGATCGCAGTCGGTCCCGGGAACGAATCCCGAAGAGTACATACCTTCAGCGGTAAGCTGGCGATCGTTGATGTTGAGCGGAATCGACTGATAGAACCGCCCGTAGTTAAAGAACACCTTCGAGCGACCAGGCCGCGAGGTAAGCTGCGTAAAGTCATACACCAGACCGATACGCGGTGCCCAGTTGTCCTTGATATCAATATAGCGTCGGCCATCCGCGCCATATAGCTCTTGGCCTTCCCAGCGCACACCGGCATTGAGCACCAGACCCGGTGCCCAACCAATGCTCCAAGAGTCGCGCAGGTACGCCGAGAAGTTCTGGGTGTAGCTGCGACCCTCAAAGTTGTTGAGGTGTTCGATCTCTTTGGTCTCCAGGTTCTGGCGCGCGTACTCGCGAGTAATCTGGATGCTGCCGTCGGGCTGCTGACTATACGCCCGGTGACCGCTCGCTGGGTCGTTCGGATCGAGATCGGAGCCGGTGTAGGTGCGGTTGTTGTAGCTATCGAGATACTCAAACTCGAAGCCAGCCTTGATCGCGTGAATACCACGCAGCGGGTTCCACTCCCCAGTCAAGTGCAGGAAGTACGTCGCCGAGGCAATGAGCTGGTGACGCTGGAGCAGGCTGTTGCCGTACTGTCCATAGCCACGGGCATAACCAGTGAGCGGACATGGGTTGAACAGCGTCGAACGACCCATCGCGTCCATCTTCATCTGACGGCGGCAAGCACCTACGTCTTCGAAGTCGGACAGCGTAAACGGGTCTGTCTGAGCCGCTGCCCAAGCGATGCTTGGCAGGTTCGGCTGCTCGGGGCTGGTCGCAGAAGCCTGGTAGTGATAACCGTACAGGACGTCAAGCTGGAGCTTCCGGTCAAACAACTTGCCGATGTAGTGGAAGATCGCGTCGTGGACTTGGTCCTTTTGGTTAAACCGCTGCGTGCCCAGATCAACCGCCCGAATGGCACCGTAATCGTCGGTGATCTTCGGTGAAGCAATATAGGTGAGCTGGATGTTGTGGTCTTGGCTGAGGTTGAACTGGATCTTGGCGATACCGTTGTAGAGACGCTCGACCGCTCCAGCTTCCTGAGCATAAGAAATCTCGTCGGTACGCAGAGCCAGCGTCCTCGGTCCATCACACAGGGAGGAGTTCGCCAGGTAACTCGGGCACTGGAAGTCCGGGTCGATCGCCGCTTTGCCAGTCGAAGCGTCAAATGACAGAGACCGGGCGCGCCGCTGATACAGGACTTCCTTAAACGTCGGCGCAAAGCCAATGTAGAACCAGATCCGATCTTTGACGATCGGGCCGCCGATTTCGAAGCCGAAGTCGTACAGCAGGTTGTTGCGGCTGCGGGTGATGAGTGCTTCACCAAGGCGTGCAACGCCACGAGGCTCAAGCTGGAACGGCTGGAACGAGCCAAACACCGAGCCCTTGAACTCGTTGCTACCCGTCTTCGTCGCGATGTTGACAACACCACCCGTGGCGCGACCGAACTCGGCCTGATACCCACCGGTGATGACGTTGATTTCCTGAATGAAGTACTGCGAAAGCTCGGTACCGATCAGACCCTTGTTCGGGTCTGAGGTATTGAGACCATCGATGATGTAGTTGTTCTCGCTGCCGGTTGAGCCCGAGATCTGCACACCGACGTCACCACCAGCCGCGCCGGTCTTGCCAGCCACGTCAGCAGTGCCTGGCGCAAGCGTCAGGACCGACTCGAACGTACGGCCACGAACCGGCGTGGCACGCATGACTTCCTGGTTGACTTCAACGCCCGTTGAGGTACTCGCGGTGTCGACGACAGGTGCCGACTCACGAATGACCTTGACCTCGCGCTTCGTCGAACTGAGGTTGATCTCACCGTTGACGGTAACGGTCTTGCCAAGGCTCAGCCGGATGCCGGGGCGTTCGACGCGTGGTTTGTCGTCCGCACCGAAGAAGAAGCTGACCTTATAGTCATCACCCGAGGGAAGCTGGGTGATGATATATCGACCGTTGTTGTCGGTGATTTCGGCCTGTTCGCCTTGCAGAGCCGGGCTCTGCACAACGACGGTGACACCCGCCAGCGGCTTGCCATTTTCGTCTTTGACAGTGCCCTGAATCTGGGCCAGCGTTTGCTGGGCGAGCGCCACCTGCGGTGCAAGGTACGCACCCGGAACCACCAGCAACCAGGGAAGCAGCTTGGCCCGCAACACTACGGCGGCCTTTCCCTGGTGTTTCGAATTCTTTCGTCGCATCGTTCAAACTCCTGGCGAGTCGTACTAGCAGTTGTTGGGATCAGCGACCGCGCTCGACGGCACACCGGCGTAATCCATCGGAGTCGCACCTTTGAGCAGCTTGGCGCGAATCACGATGTCTTTGCCCATCGTGTGAATGCCCTTACCGATGGGGTGTCCCGTCACTTGGCTGAGGTCATAAACCGCAGCGCCCTTGAGAGTCACGGTGACAACGACTTCATCGGTCATCGGGTTCGTCAAAGTCGCCCAGGCACCACCGCTGGCTGGCGCAACATAGATTGAGCGAAGCGATCCACAATCATCAGCCACATTCGGGCTGACAATCACGGCCACAGCCTTGGGAGCACCACCGTTCACAGAGACCTGCGCGGTGGCTGAGGTGCCGTTCAAGCGGCTGTAGTCAACCGCTGCGTTGACCGCGATCTCGATCGCGCCATCGATGGCGACCAAGTCATCCGCCACTTTGTACGGATCGGTCGAAGAGCCAGTGCCACTTTCCCCAGCGCGAACTTCGCTCCCGCTGGCACCATCACCATTGCCCACGGTATTGATCTGGAATGGTTCGGTACGGAACGACAGCAGCGAGGTCGCCCGATCGTCGATCAGGATCTTCTGCTGATCGCGACCTGCCAGACCCTTGGAAAGCATCACGGTATAGCTGGAGTCAGGCTCCAGCGCCGCCAGAGGGTCCACCGTCTTGGACGTCAACCCAATCTTGTCACACTTAAACTTGTTGGCAGCGCTCGTGCAGCTCGTAAGGACTTCCATCTGAAGGCCAGGTCCGTAGGGGAACTGCGATGGGTCCGGGCTCAAGTCCGAGCCAGTGAGCTGAAGGCTGTTGTAGGTAAGCGGAATTCCCACCGCTCCGTTGTCCGTGGAGCAGTTGGTGCAAGCCAGGCTGATCACCT
>CALLYL010000553.1 GCA_937859535.1 uncultured Myxococcales bacterium | reverse complement strand
GCGGCACTCGGCGCGGGCCCGATCGGACTCCCGACCGGTCCACAGGTTGCAACCAGCAAACCGGCAGAACACCGCCGCTCGTCCGCTGTGCGAGCCTTCGCCTTGCAGCGTGTAGAACAGCTCTTTGACCGCGTAGCCCATCGCGCAATCGCTCTTGCTACTCGGTCTTGCCCCAGCGTCCGCGCAGCCGTGCCCACAGACCCTTTGGCCCCGAGGGATTGGTCGGCTGGGTCACTTCGGGCCCACTGCCCGGCACCGGCATCGCCAGCGGCTCGCCGCTCTTTGTCGAGGACTCGGTCGCAGACACCAACTTCGCAAGCTGCTCATCGGCAGGCCGCTGACCGGTCATCTGCACCGAGGCGACGTTGCCTTCAACCACCGTGGCGGTCATCACCATCGAGGCATCGCGGTCTTCGCCAGTCGGCAGCTCGGCCCGCAGACACTCCGAAATCTCGGCCATCTCGGTGTCATAGTCGGCGCGGAACAGCGATCGCACATGCTCGACCATCTCGCGAGGATCGAAGCGATAGGGCGCGAGGAACTTGTGGAGATCCTGGGCCAGCTCCGCCGCCGAAGCGTAACGATCCGCGACATCGCGGGCCAGTGCCTTCATCACGATGCGATCGAGCGCTTCGGGCACCCGCCGATTGAACTTGGACGGCGGCAACACCTCGGCGTTGCGGACCCGCTCCATGAGCTGAAACTCGGTGTCGCCCCGGAACAGCTTTTCGGTGGTGAGCATCTCGTGAAGGATGATGCCGGTCGAAAACACATCGGTCCGCGCATCGACCGGCATGCCCCGAATCTGCTCGGGCGACATGTAGCTGAACTTGCCCTTGAGCACCCCGATCTCCGAGGTGAACTTCACCATTGCTTGGGCAATGCCAAAGTCGAGGAGCTTGACCTGACCATCCCAGGCAATCCGCACGTTCGAGGGCGAGACATCGCGGTTTACGATCTGAAGCGGCTTGCCATCGGCGTCGTTCAAGGTATGGGCGTGATGAAGTCCCTCGCTCATCTTGGCGGCGATATAGCAGGCATGCGGCAGCGGAATCCGGGCGTTCGTCTCTTGGCAGCGGCGCAGGATCTGGGTGAGGTCTTTGCCGCCGATGTACTCCATGGCAATGAAGTAGCGGCCTTCGGTGCGCCCTATCTCGAAGGTGCGCACAATGTTGTCATGGCTCAGCAGCACCGCCAGCTTGCCTTCGCGCACGAACATCTCGACGAAGCGTGCTTCCTTGGCAAGCTGGGCCCGCATGCACTTGACGGCATAGAGCCGACCGCCGCTCTGACGGCTGCGAGCCCGATACACCTCGGCCATACCGCCCCGAGCAATCATGCCCATCAGCAAGTATTTACCGAAGGACTGCGGGTTTTCTGGAGACCCAGGGTCGAGTTTGTCGGCTGCGGAATCCATTTCGCCCAATTTGTACTTTCAAGACCTTATCAGTCCGTCGCCATCCTGTCTACGCAGGCCCCGATTCCAGCATTTCCGGGGTGGGGCGCTGTGGGCAAACAGAACTTGCTAAGCAGCGTCTCGACAGACCGTAGCTAAGCACTTTACCATGTGGTCTTGGGCTTTTGTGCAGGGACTCCTAAGCGCCTGCGCCAAAGACCCCTGTTTGCAATCAACTGGGCAACCAACTGGGTAATGAACGGGCGATCGCCATGGGCCATGGACACGTTGGAACCGGGACGGGAACGAGGCCACGCTCCGAACGAGCGGTGGCAGTCGTTGTAGAGCGCAACCGAAGCACCGGCAAGAGGCTGGCAAGGCTGCTGGTCAGCGCCGGCTACACGGTCAAGACCTACGAAGACGAAACCACCGCCATTGCACCGATCCTCCACAGCGATCCCCACGTTGGATTGTGGCTGGTGGTCGGTGAAGCGGTGGCGGCGGCGGCAATTTCCGAGGGGCTCAAGACCCCGCCTGCGGGCAAGCGCTGCGTCGGTGTGGTCTACGGAGCGGGCGATGACATCGACACTGCGGCAATGTTTGAACATCCGGGCATCGCGGCGGTACTCGGCATGCGTGCTTCACCGGGTCGTCCCGACCTGGAAGGCGAGCTGCTGAGCATTGCCGCGTTTCTGCGCGGTCAGCCCCTGTTGCCAGTGCAAGGCTTCCTGCTGTGGGGCGCACAGGCGTTTTCCGCCAGCATCACCAACATTGGTGGCCGAGATGCTGCTGAATCCCGGCTGGTCAAGCTCTGCAGCGAACACCTCAACATCTCACGCCGCGTCGCCGACAGCCTGGCCGAGGTCGTCCACGAGCTCATCACCAACGCGATGTACGACGCACCGGTCGATGCCCACGGACGCGCCCGCTATGCCCACGATCGCACCGCTGCCATCGAGCTGCCCACGGAGGACAAGGTGATCTTTCGCTACGGCACCGATGGCATTCGCTTGGCGGTCGAGGTCGTCGATCGCTTCGGTCGACTCAAACGGTCCGATCTGGTCCGATCGCTGCGGCGCGCCCAAAGCGGTCAGGTCAATCGTGGCCAAGGTGGCGCGGGTATCGGCCTGTCCCTGGTTTGTCGGACGTGTCCCCTGGTTAAGGTCATTGTAGAGCCCGGTTGTCGTACTAGACTGACCGCTGTCATCGATCTAGAGCCGGGGCGCGCGACCGAAGGTGTCAAACCTGGCCGAAGTATCATTTTCCCAGACTTGACCGCTCATGCGGTTAGGCACGATTCTTAAGGTAGGCTGCCGTCGTGAATTACGAAGAACGTTCAGGCATGTTGGGGGCTGTCCAGCCTCCGCCCAAGCTCCTCATCGAGCGTCTGTCGGACGGCGACGTAACCTGCCTGCGCCTAATGGGGACGATCGACGAACAGTTCGATGCCCCCGGTCTGGCGCAGACCATCGCATGTCGCTATCTCATCCTCGACTTGGGTGGAGTGGACCGGATCTCGTCGTTTGGTATCCGTCAGTGGATCGACTTCGTCCAGCACATCGCCCCGCGACTCGCTGGCGTCTACTACGTCGAGTGCTCGCCCAAGGTCGTCGACCAGTTCAACATGGTCGCGAACTTCGGCGGTGCCGGATACATCGTCTCGTTCTACGCACCATATCGCTGCGAGTCGTGCGACCAGGAAAAGCGACATCTGTTCCGCACCGACGAAGAGACTCCGGTGTGGCGCGCTGGACAAGCTCCGGCGACGACCTGCGAGACCTGCGGCAACAAAGAGGACTTCGACGAAAACCCAGCGATGTATTTCAACTACGTCGCGCAGCAGCCGATTCAGGCGAT
The DNA here is from genome assembly GCA_937859535.1 of uncultured Myxococcales bacterium. GTDB lineage: Bacteria > Myxococcota_A > Polyangia > Palsa-1104 > JAEUJZ01 > JAEUKA01. Next base: position 14,263 of record CALLYL010000553.1, on the reverse strand, counting down.
TCCGCCAGCGGTGATGCAGTTTCTGCGAGTCCACCTAAACTACGGCCAAGGTGGTCAGCGCAAGCTCCGCATCGAGAAGCGCATCGAAGGACGCTGCACCTATATCAAGCTGTCCGGCGATCTCGACAGTGACCTAAAGCCCGAAAAGCTCGCCGATGGACTCGAGGGCGAGGTGGTCGTCGATCTCGGTGGCATCTTGTCGATCGATCCGGTCGGTACCGCACACTGGCGCAAGCTGATGCGAACGCTCGATGCCAAGACCGGCACCGACGAGTCGATCGAGCGAATCAGCTTCATTGCGGTCCCAGCAGTGTTTCTGGAGCGACTCGGCAAGCCAGAAGACCTTACCCGCAAGGGTCAGGTGCTGTCGCTGGTCATCCCGTACAACTGCTCGCGCTGCCGAGCCACGACGCCCAAGCTGGTCGACTTCACCATGCACGGCGACGAGCTGCGCGCCGGTCGAGTGCCCCGCATCAAGTGTGCACTGTGCGGTGGCCCGGTCACCTGCGTCGTCTCGGAGACGTGGTTTAACCGGCTCCAGACGCTGCCGCAGCCCCAGGTAACACCAGATCTAAAAGCGACGATTGCCCACTTGACCGCCGCACCTGCGCCGCAAACTCCCCGATCGACAATGGCAGGACCGGCGATGCCCGTGCAAAGCGGTCCACCAGCCCCGTCGGGAGGTCCGGCCTGGTCGCAGCAGCCCATGTCGGGACCGCCTGCTCAGCCGCAGGGTCAGGGATGGACACCGCAACCGACGCCCTCGCCGATGGCAACGGTCAATCCTCGTTCGACCATGGGCTCGTCGATGGGCCAGTCGAGCGCCGCTTTTGCGCGCCCCGACCCTCGTACGATCAGTCAAGCCACCAGCGCCACTCCATCCGCCTCGCAGACGCCGCCTCCGCCGCAAGGTGTGTTTGGTAAGCTCCAGAACATCCCGGGTCTACTGCCAGGCTTACTGGTCGTGATGCTCTCGCTGTCGGGTGCGATTGTGTATCGCATCTTGGCCACTCCGACCGGACGGGCGGGCGACTGGAAGGTGGTCGAGTCGTCCACACCCAAAGCGCCGCCGTGGCACGACAGCAAGTTCGTGGGCGATGGCACCAAGCTGGTGGGCCACTCAGCTCTCGTCGCCGATCGGACCGATGCGCTAGAGCGGGCGGATGTCGCCGCGCAGGCGGAGCTGGTCAGCAAGCTCGCAGAGGAGCTGGAAACCAAAGATCCCGACTTGCGAAAAGTGATTCAGCCGCTGTTTGCCCCAACGCTGCAAGAGCTAAAAGACGAGCTCGACAAGGCCCACAAGAGCGTCAAGCCCACCGATGATCCAGCAGCGGTAGAGGCACAGCTACAGCCAGCCCGCGATCATCAGGCCGAACAGCACAAGCGGATTGCTGCGTCCTTCAAACAGAGCCTTGGCGACGCGGCACCTCCCCAGCTTAGCCAGTATTGGGAAAAGCGCGCCCGCACCAGCAAGGGCAGCCGCGAAGTGGTGTTCCAAGCCTCGACGCTCATCGATCTGGATAAGCCGGCGTTCGACAAGCTGGTGAATCAATTCCGTCAGACGGAAGCCGCTGCCAAGATCAAGGTTGTGCCGTACTTCCCGCTGCTGGCGATGCGGTTTGAGTCGACGGTGCGTGGACCAGTGGTGATCGAGGTCGATGACAGCAGCCCGCTCGCCCCAGTCGGAATCAAGACCGGCGACATCGTGCTATCGGTACTTGGTCACGAAGTGCGTACCCCGATCGACTTTTCCAAGCAGATCGATCAGGCCATCAAAGACCTACCGAGCCACGATCTGGTCCTCAAGGTTCAGCGGGGCAAAGAGCTAGTGGATATCAAGCTCTCGCAGGCCAAGACCGCCCCCAAGAAGGGCGGCCCCGTCTTCATCAAAAAGGGCGGCAAGTAACCGCGCTGCTCGACCTGCTGATCGGCTCGTTTAATCGCGAGCGGAGAGGTGGGCGAGAACCTTGTTCCACACAGCCGGGGTGACGCCGACTTCGAGGTGACCGAGGGCGACACTCTCTTGCTGGGCATCTTTGCCGCGCTTGCTGGCGCTCCACTTGGTGGTGAGCATGTCCAAGGCGGCGATGCTCTTGTGAAAGAGCACTCCGTCGCCTTGGACCGGACAGGTTGGGCAGCTCATACCGTCTGTCTCATAGACCGAACCCGCAACCCCTGCCGCTTCACCGTATAGAACCAACAGCGAATCGAGCTTCGAATCGAGCCCGCTGGCCTTCAGCCGATCGACGAAATGACCGCCCATTTCGACGGCGCTCGCGACCCCAAGACCCGACATGAGCTGGTACTTGCTATACAGCCCCGACGAGCTGTCGCTGTTTCGTGAGTTGTAGTAGGTGTGCCACGCGATACAGGGCGACGCAGACGGGGCAAACGCGGTCTTGCGGCAAGCCTGACGATTGGAATCGTCCAAATACCCGCCACCTAGGAAGGTCAGCTTTGGACGAAGCCACGGATAGTAGCGATTTTCATCGGCATCGAGGTCCTTCCAGTCACTCGAGTCGCGACGAGGCACTGGATAATCCGTTCGCAGATCCGCAGCCGCCTGAAGTTGACCGAGATAAGCGCTCTGCCACTTGCCAGTGTCGCTGACGCTGCCAAATAGGCTGATGTTGTACTCATCGAACGAGAAGCCAGAGCCCGGCGCGCCATCGGTCACATTCAGGCTGCGCAGGGTTCCACGCGAGACTGGTTTGCCATCGCTGTCGAGCCCAGACAGGTTGGAAACATAGATGCGGTTGAAGAAATCCGGCCAAGTGCCGCCACGGCTTTCACAGACACTTTTGGCGTACGGGTTGTCATACCAAGGGACGTCGGGGCCCCAGTTCACACACTGAAGCGCCGAAAACCACGTCCACGGCATGGGGCCTCGCCCCACCGGAGCATTCCACGAGGTACTCGCAATGGTCAGGGTATGGATCGGATGCCGGAAGTTCAGATCGATCCCAAGGTGTGGCCCGGACAGCGCGACATACACTCTGACGTCGCTGCGGAAGGAAGGAACGGCGTCGCTCTGCGCGGATGCTACGCGATCAAAAAAACGACTCCCCATCGTCGGCCACGCCGCAGCATTTCCGAGATAAGCATCGACCGCGAGTACGCCTTTGCTCCACGCCAGGACGTCGACTTTCGGCGCGGTGCCATCACTACGTTTGTGGATCTGACGAACCCGTGAGATGGCATTGGCGACACCAATCGCTTGACTGTAGTTGTCGCCATGAAAGTTGCCGAAGGTCACCGCATAGACGCAGCGGCCCGCCGCCTCCATCGCCTGCACCATACCGGTCTTCTGCGTCGTCCCCGGATACGGGTTGCCCGCACCATCGTTGCCTCCCGGGAACAGCCAGACATTGGCATCTTGCATGGCTCCGTGCACCAACAGAAGCGGTGTCTTGTCGACGTCACAGGTCTTGGCGTAGGTCTTTGGGCCCTTGTGCAACAGAACAAAGCGGGCTTCGGGACGCATCGGACCTGGCTCAGCACAAGCCACCCCTCGGGCCGTCGCACACGAGCTCTTGTAATACAGGTTGAATCCGTCGACGATCTGCTGATTCAGCGAGCCGAAGAACTTGCCCAGTGGGTAGTCACTGGTTTGAAACGTGTCTTGGAGCCGCAGCTTTTCGGTTCGACGGTTATAGCCCTCGGTTCGCACCCGCTGATCGCCTTCGAGCAGTTCGATTTCACCCCACGACCAGCTCGGTGGACGCAAGCTCCCGACGATGTGAAAGCTATCGCTGGGACGATCGTTTTTATCAAACATCGCCAGCACATCACTGCTCAGCGGCGAAAGAATCTGCGCCGGCGGCACGCTGTCTGGTCCTGCTGAGTGGCAACCAGCGAACAGTGCAAACGGGAACCAAACGCCTCGCGGCAATCGACGACGGGACATGACTTTCCTCCTAGACAAAAAGGCGGTCGAGGTGGACTAGGACGGCGGCAGCGGCGGCACCGCAGGAGGCGGAGGCAGCGCTGGCACCGCAGGAGAAAGCGGCGGCTGGGAGACGGAACGATCGCCGGGAGAGAGTCCCGCGCCTCCCGGCGGCAGCGGCGGCGGCAGAGTGGACGTTGGGACCGTCGGTGCGATCGGCGATGCGGGAGGAATGATCAGCGGTACCCGATTGGGGTCGCCCGGACCATCCAGGTTGGCAGGAGCCTCTGCCGGAGGAGGAGATGCGACTGGGCTCACCACTGTCGCGGGTTTGCCAGTTCCAAATTGATAGGCGAGACCCGCGTCGAGCAAATAGCTCCCCTTAAACGGCTCGCCCTGCCCCGCTAGTCCGTAGCCACCACCGCGTACAAACAGGCTAATCGGTACCTTCATCCGAGGCTGAAAGTCGAACCCGAAACCACCCATGCCAAGTGGCATAAAGTAGTTGCCCACCGTCGGAGCCATCTCAATCGTTCCACCATCGGAAGTCACCACCGACGTCGCTGGTCGATTGATCGCGTTGTAGCCAATCCCCACGTGCAGATCGAAGAACAGACCCGTGGGCAGCGCCAGCCGGTAGCCGCCTTCCAGGAAAATGAACAGGCCGTAACCAGGTGACGCCGAATAGCCACCGATGCTCGCGCCCATCAGGAGCTGGTTCACGCCCCTCGCCCACGGCGTTCCCTCATAAGCCAATCGAGCGCCGGGATGGACCGCGCTTTCGCCAAAGTATGACAGCGACACCCGTCGCGGCTTCTCATCCCCCAGCGACTGTGCCCGTACGAGACCGGCGCTACCGATTACACAACCAAATGCGGCAACACAGATGGCTGCGCTGCGAGCCTCGCACAATAACGATCGGCCTTGGCGAAGTGACATGGCGTTTGTTGCGGACCGTAGTCGCGATCGACCGCCCGCGCAAGGCCTGTCACAGGACAGGTCCATGTCTGGACGATGTGCCACGGAACCCTACAAAAAACCGTTGCACCTACCTGTGGTCAACGCAGTAATAATGTCGGTTATTCGGCGTGCTCTGGCTGAAGGCGTCGCCAGTTTGGCAGTTTTTGACGCAGCCAGAGCCGACCGCAACCGGAAACGAGCGAAAGGAAGGGTGCTGTATATGTCCTCTCACTGGCCGAATCGTACGCGCTGGACCCTGCTGCCACTGGGCCTAGCGGCGCTGTTTATGAGCCCCTCGTGCGATCCTCAGGGAAACTCCGCCGCGCAACAGAAAGCCATCATCGTCACCCGGTCCGGGACTGGTCTGGGTACCGTCGCCACGCAAGGCGGAGAGATATCTTGCGGCACCGATTGCTCCCGACTGTATGCACCGGGAACCTCGGTCATGCTGTCCGCAACGGCAGACGGCGCGTCCACTTTCGTGGGCTGGAGCGGTGCCTGCACCGGGACCAGCACCACCTGCGAGATCAAGCTATCCAACGATCCAAACGACACGAAAACCGTCACTGTCGACGCGAAATTCGATAGTCAGTACATCCCACCGACGGTCACTCTGACGGTTACTAAGACCGGCATGGGCACGGGCAAGGTGACTTCGGCGGATAACTCGGTCGACTGCGGTACCAAGTGCCAGGCCCAGGTTCAAATTCCGGGAACTGTGACCCTGACCGCTACCGCTGACATCGGCTCGGGCTTTGCGGGCTGGACGGGAGCTTGCGAGGACCAAGGTACCGCGCCGGTGTGCGACGTCCTGGTCAACCTGGCAACCACCGTCCAGGCGAAGTTCGACAAGCGCGTCTGTACCCCCGACAACATCTGTTTCGAAAACCCACTCCCGGCGGGCTTTAACCTCTCCGCGATTTGGGGCAAGTCGAAGACCGATGTCTGGGCGGTCGGTGAAGGTGGCAGCATTCTCCACTACAACGGCACGGCCTGGACGCCGAGCGCGAGTGGAATCACCCAGAAGCTCAACGGCGTCTTCGGCTTTGCGGCGAATGACGTATGGGCGGTCGGCAACGGCGGCACGGTGATCCGCTGGGATGGCACCAAGTGGTCGTCGGTCAACTCCGGTAGTACCAACCACCTACGCGGTGTATGGGGCATCGACAACGCCAACATCTACGTCGTCGGTGCGGCCGGAACCCTGCTCAAGTGGAACGGCACGGCGTTTTCTCCGATTGCGGTACCTGCGGCTGTCGCGGGACGCGATCTCAACGCGATCCACGGCCTGGCTGGCAATAACATCCGGGTCACCGGCGAGTTGGGCTCGCTCATTCGCTGGAATGGAACCACCTGGACCGTCGAAAACAGCGGGTCTCCACGCAATCAATACGCGGTCTTTAACTACGATGCCAACAACGCCTGGGTGGCAGGATTCCAGACGAGCAGCACCTGGAACGGCACCACCTGGACGGTGAGAACCCTCGCGAGCCCGCTCACCTTCAACGCGGTCTGGGCATCAGGCATTGAGGATGTGTGGATTGCGGGACCAGTCGGTGTGTTTCTTCGTTACCACAGGGACGTCAAGAACAACCTAGTTTGGGAAGGGGCACCATCCCCGGTTTCAACGAGCATTAGCGGACTCTGGGGCACTGGAGCCAACGACATTTGGGCCGTCGGTGACTCAGGCACCTTGATCCACTACGACGGCACCAAATGGTCACCAGATGCCAAGGGCCTACAGTCGGGCTGGAACGGCGCATGGGGTACCAGCGGCTCGAACCTTTGGGCTGTGGGCGGCGGCGGTGCCATCGCGCACTGGGATGGCGGTGGCTTCTCTCTGGTCGACAGTGGCACCACCTCTGCCCTCTACGGAATCAGCGGCACCTCAGGCACGAGCGCTTGGGCCGTCGGTGAAAACGGGACGATTCTGCGCTGGAACGGCAGCAAGTGGTCGCCCTCGACGAGTGGCACTCCGGTCAACCTGTACGCCACCGCAGCGGTCGCAGCCCAGGATGCATGGGCAGTCGGTGCGGGCGGCAAAGCGCTGCGCTGGAACGGCACGGCGTGGAAGAACGTCGACACAGGAACGAGCGCGAGCCTGAACGTGCTTTGGGCAGCCTCGGCGACCGATGTTTGGGCGGCCGGAGACAACGGCACCGTCCTGCGTTGGGATGGCTCGAAGTGGAACCAGCAACCAGGTCCGAGCACGATGACGGTGCTCGGCATGTGGGCCGGATCGGCGAGCAACATCTGGGCAGTGGGTGCCGGCGGAGTCTACAAGTATGACGGGACGACCTGGACCAAACAGACGGTTCCCAGCACGGGCCCGTTTGTCGGCGTCTGGGGCTTTTCTAACGGAACCATCTACGTCGTCGGGAACGCCGGACAGGTGCTCCGCTATGACGGCACCACCTGGAAAGCGCTCCAGAGCGGCACGTCGAGCAACTTGACCCGTGCGTACGGAGCAAGCACGGCCAGCGTGTTCTTGCTGGGCGACGGTGGAACGCTGCTGCGAACTGGGCAGTAGGGTCGGTTAACGAACTTTTACTTGGCGAGGTGGCTCCGGATCTCCAGGGCCACCTCGACAGCGAGGAGCAAACGATGCGAAAAAATTGGTTCGGATCGCGAATCTTCTTGGGTGCCGCGATGAGCCTGGTTGGGGCGTGCGGTACTCCGAGTGCGCCCGAGGCAACCGTGCTTCCCCAAGGCCCCGAAGTGGGTCCAGCGCTGCGAGTCACCACCCAGGTGATGCACCGCGACAGCGCAAACGGTCAGCCGACGATAGCCCGCGTGCAAGCGCAGACCTTGACCCCACCCGGCAACGATGTCAGGGCAGTGGCATGGTCGACGCTGCGCGGTCTCAAGCCCAGCTACAAGCTCTCTGACGAAGCGATTGCTGGTGCCAAACTGCAAGACCTACATGACGCGGGCAATGGCCCGCTCATCGCTCACTTCGATCAAGAGATCGATGGCATTCCGGTATTCCGTCGCAGCCTGAAGATCGCGATGGACCGGGACATGAACCCGCAGTTTGTGTCAGGAAACTTCGCCCCCAGCACCGTGAAGGTAGCCGATCAATGGTCTCTCGATGAGACAGTCGCTGTATCGGCAGCGTTCCGGGCCATGAATGGCTCGAAGAGTGCGGTTTCTCGGGTCAGCTTCACCGGCAAACGCTCCGGCGGCTACATGGCCCTGGAATTGGAGAGCACCCCCGATATCGAGGGACTTATCCAGACCGGCCCGGCACGAGTGCGCAAGACCTGGTATCCGACCGAAGATGGCCTGGTTCCCGCTTATTACACGGAGCTAGACGTCGGCTATCGCGACAGCAAAGACTCGAAGATGATGGCTTTCGTCGTCTCTGCCATCGACGGCAATGTGTTCTTCAAGCACAGCCTGACGGCATCGGACGCATTTGCCTATCGCGTGTGGGCCGACACCAACGGACGAAAGACGCCCTGGGACAGCCCCATGGGCAACGACTTTACGCCACATCCGACGGGCATGCGCAGTGCAGCGGCCCCAATGCCGGCGTATAAGTCGGCCAACCTGGTGACGCTCGAGAGCGCACCATTTTCCCGCAACGACCCATGGCTGCCAGCCGATGCCACCGATCTGTCGGGCAACAACGTGTTTGCCTATGCGGATCTCGCGTCTCCCGATGGCTGGAGCGCGGGCGATGCCAAGGTCACACTCACCGGGCCGAAGACCTTCGATCGCATCTACGATCCGACAACCGACCCGTTGGCATCGAACAACAACTCGCAGGCGATCACGACCAACCTGTTCTACATCCTGAACTGGATGCATGACTACTTCTACGATGCTGGCTGGACGGAGTCCGCCTATAACCCGCAGAAGATAAACAAGGGTCGTGGTGGAATCGAAGGCGATCCAATCCGAGGCGAAGCCCAAGACTCGGGCGGTCGCAACAACGCCAACGCCAGCACCCCAGCAGATGGTGGAATGCCGCGTATCCAGATGTACGTGTGGGATGCGATTGGCGCGACAGGCAAGGTCAACGCTCCGGCTGATATCGGTGGCGACTACGAAGTCTCGGGAGCGCCATATGGGCCGTCGAACTTCTCCGTCACGGGTGAGGCAGTCATTGCGGACGATGGCGTGGGCAACGTAAGCGATGGCTGCGAAGCCCCGTTTAAGAACGCCGCCGCGATGGCTGGCAAGATCGCACTCATCTGGTTTGGTGAAGGCAACTGCGCATCGCGTGTGAAGGTCAAAAACGCGCAGCTATCGGGTGCCAAGGGCGTCATCGTCGTCAGCATTGATTCGACGATCGGACTGCCGGCCATGGGCGGCTCGGACCCGACGATCACAATCGGCGTCGTCGGCATGACCTACGAAGACGGCATCAAGCTGTGGAACAAAGCCAAAGCTGGTACGCCGGTCAACGTCGCCATCTCGGGTAGCCGCTCGACACACGACGGCTCACTCGACACGGGCGTGGTTTCCCACGAGTGGGGCCACATCCTGTCCAACCGCCTCGTCGGCAACGCCGTCGGTCTGTCGAACAACCAGGGCGGCAGCATGGGCGAAGGCTGGAGTGACTTCATCGTCCTTCTGACCATCGTTCGTCCCGAAGACATCAACGTCCCCGCCAATGCCAAGTGGAACGGTGTCTACCCGGATATGTCGTATTCAATCTGGGCACCTGGCAATAAGGCGTTCTACGACGGTCTGCGTCGCTATCCGTATTCCACGGACATGACCAAGAACCCGCTCACCTTCAAGCACATCGAAGATGGAGTGCCACTGCCGACGAGTCCGGCACCTTCATTCGGTGGCGATGGTGCAAGCAACGCCGAAGTCCACAACGCCGGTGAAGTGTGGGCTACCGCGATGTGGGAGTGCTACGCGGCACTCCTGCGTGACTCACGGCTGACCTTCGAGCAGGCCAACGAGCGGATGCGTCGCTACCTGGTGGCATCGCTCAAGCTGACCCCGAATGCGCCGACGTTCCTCGAAGCCCGCGATGCCGTGCTGGCCGCAGCGTGGGTAAGCGATCGCGCCGACTACGACCTCCTCGTCGCAGCGTTTGCCAAGCGTGGCATGGGCGCTGGTGCGGTGGGCCCCGAAAAGACCTCGACGGACCACGCAGGCGTGGTGGAGAGCTTTGTCACTGGGGCCGACGTGACGATCGATCGCATTGTGCTCGACCAGTCGAAGACTGACTGTGACCAAGACGGCGTTCTGGATAACGGTGAGGAAGGTCGACTGCTGATCACCATCCGCAACACTGGCAACAAGGATCTGACCGCTGGCACGCTGAAGGTGACGTCGAAGAAGACCGAGGTAACGGTTACCGCGAGCCCTGCGACAATCCCTACCTTGGCACCATTCCAGTCGACCGTCGTCAGCGTGGGCCTTGGCATGCAAGGTGCGACCACCGTCGCGACCTTCGATCTCGACCTTGAGATAAACGGAACCGGTCTGTACAAACCGGGTGCCATCAAGCAGACCTACACCGCGCAGGGCAACTACGACGTCCTGGCCAACCAAACGGCGAACGACAAGTTCGACAGCAAAAATACCGGCTGGTCGATTTCCGATGATCCCGAGCTATTCATCGAGCCGTGGCAGCACGTCTTCTCTGCTGGCAATGGCCTGTGGCACGGTCCAGACAGCGCAGATCCAGCAGATCACCTGTTCATTTCGCCGGATCTGAAGGTCGGTGCCAATGGCATGGCGGTGAGCGTTCGTCACCGTTACTCGTTCGAAACCGATGGCATTGGCTACTACGATGGCGGCGTCATTGAGCTCTCGGACGACGGTGGCACGCTGTGGGTCGACGTCACGGCGGTTCCGGGCGTGGTCATCTCGAATGGTTATACCCAGTCGCTCGCGGCGGCTCCATCGAAGAACCCGCTGGCTGGACGACGTGCATTCGGAGGCCTGAGCCCCGGCTACCCGACCGATTGGCTGACCACCAAGGTCGAGATCGGCAAGCTCCTTGCCGGGAAAAACGTGAAGCTCCGATTCCGCAGCGGCAGCGATGACACCGTCGGTGCTCCAGGCTGGGATATCGATGAAATCGCAATCACCGGACTCGACAACAAACCGTTCGGTCAGCAGGTTACGCACCGGGGCGTGTGTGTGATGAAGCCACCGTCGATGTTCCAAATCTCGGCGGCCGACCAGACGACCATCCCGGTCGGTTTCCAGGTCCAGCTACTGGCGACGGCAACGGGCGCGAGTGGTGCAGTGAAGTGGCACTGGGAGCAGACCGCGGGCACGCCCGTCATGCTGTCGGCCATGGATATCGCCAACCCGACATTCATCGCCCCGAACGTCAGCGCTCCGACGGTCCTCTCCTTCAAAGTCATGGCGCAGAACGGCGACGTAACCCGGGAAGCCATCGTCAACATCGAGGTTGTCAAGGCCCAGGGCACGGTAGACGGCGCTGGCACCGGATGTAACTTTGGTGGTGGCACATCCTCGGGTATCGAATCGAGTCTGGTCGTCGGCGCACTGGCGCTGCTCGCTCGTCGTCGTCGCCGCGCCTAACTCGACCGCGCTGACTCCTCTCACTCCTCTGACTCCTCTCACTTTTCCCTTCCATTCCAGATAGATGCACTACCCCACACGGGTAGCGCATCCATTATGGAATAGCGGACGTCTGTTTCCTTTCCCGTCTCTTTTCGACACCCAAATCCGTATTCCGAGCTTCCTCGGAAGGGCTTCTGCTCATCCGTAGGCACAAGTCGGATGTAGTCGGCTCTCTCCCACATAAGTGGACCGCACATTGCTTGACATCTAACCAAGCAGCGCTGTCTATTAATAAAAGCGACAAGTGTCTTTCCTGCTGGCTGGGGGTGCGCATAGGGATGGGTGCGCCGCAGGCTTGCCGGGGACGTGTATTGCTCGCCCAACGTCCTAACGAGCTTCCGAGGGGGAATCTATGGCCGACTACGCAATTGAGGTGGTGTTCAGCTTCGACACCACCGGCAGCATGTATCCATGTCTTACCCAGGTTCGCCGTAAGATCAAAGAGACGGTCACTCGTCTGATGAAAGAGGTGCCGAACATGCGAATCGGCATCATTGCGCACGGCGACTACTGCGACAAAGGCTCTACCTACGTCACCAAAGCGTTCGATCTATCCGACAATACCAATGCGATCTGCTCGTTTGTGCAAAACGTCGAGGCCACCGGCGGCGGCGATCTCCCCGAGTGCTACGAGCTAGTGCTCCATGAGGCGCAGAGCCTGTCGTGGCTGCCGCACACCCGCAAGTGTCTGGTGCTCATCGGAGACGACGTACCGCACGGTCCCGCCGACAACCCCAAGAAGATCAACTGGCGCACCGAGATCGACAAGCTCGCCGGGATGAAGATCCCCGTCTACGGCATCCAGTGCCTCGGCCGTAAGCACGCCACCAAGTTCTACGAGGAGCTGGCCCACAAGTCGGGCGGCTTCCACGTCACGCTCGACCAGTTCTCGTACATCACCGACCTGGTGATGGCGGTCTGCTACCAGCAGTCGAGCCCCGAGCAGCTCAAGGGCTACGAGCAGGAAGTCATCAAGGAAGGCCGCATGAACCGTGGCCTGAACAAGATGTTCGACCAGATGATGAAGCGCAAGCCTGCGGCGACCTTCACGCCCGCCGACCTGCGCGCCGTCCCTCCCGGTCGCTTCCAGATCCTCGACGTCGACCGCGACTGCTCGATCCGCGATTTTGTAACGGAGAACGGCCTGATTTTCAAGAAGGGTCGGGGCTTTTACGAGTTCACCAAGACCGAGACGATCCAGGGCTACAAAGAGGTCATCCTCACCGACCGCAAGAGCGGCGACATGTTCGCAGGTGCTGCGGCCCGCGAGCTGCTCGGACTCCCCGCCGAGGGCGAAGGCACCGCTCGCATCAAGCCCACCGCGCTCGACAAATACATGATCTTTGTGCAGAGCACGTCGGTAAACCGCAAGCTCATCGGCAAGACCAAGTTCCTCTACGAAGTCGACGACTGGAGCGAATAAACGCCACGCCGCCGGCCAGTGCCTCGCGGTAAAATAGACCAGTGATTGTCTGCCCACCCGGCTTCTACCAATCTCAGCAACAAGGAGCCTGGTTTCTCCAGCCTCCTGACGCACTCAAGCTGCTACCGATTCGTTACCGAGCCAAGCAACGGCCGCTGCGCGGCTTGCGTGACATCGTCTCCGAGTTCATCGACGAGCACGACGAATTCACGCCACTTCACGCCTCGCTGCCGGAGACGTTCACCACCGCCGAAGGTGAGTTTGGCGCGCTCACCTCGCTGCTGGTCCGTCGCGGACCCCAACTTGGGTACATCCATATCGCCGCCGTATTTGGAGACGACTCCGTTGACATCATTGATGCGCCGGTGTTCGAAGGGGATGCCGTCGAAAGTACGGCGCTCCTCGTCAAGCAACTCGCCTATACGCTAACGCTCGGGCTCGGCTATCGCAAACGGCGCTACCTATACACCCCCCCCATCGGCTGGACCCAGATCGCGGCGGGCCTGGTCACACGATTCTATCCGCCGGATTTTCCGTCTCACCGAGCCATGCTGGTGGTCCATCCGGCGGTGCCGCGCACGGTCTCTCCGCAAGCGCTGTGTACCTCGCTCATCGAGCGCTATCGTAAAAAAGGGCTGCTATTCGATACAGACGGTGGCGCGACTCCGATTACCTCGACACATGGACTGCACGGCCTGGCCTTTTGTTTGACTGGTCCCGCGCAAAAGCCCCAGGCCCAACCTGACCCAAGTTCGCCGCATCTGCTCCAAGACTTGCTGGTCTTTGCCGACGCCCACTACCTGTACGCAATGGTCTTCGAGAGCACAACCGAGACGCGTCGAACCGAGCTGGCCAAATTGCTTTCTACCGTCGCCGCCTCAGTCAGACCGCTACCATCCCCACCGAGCCAACCGAAGCCGAGTCCGACCGCCCCCCCCGCCACATCGATCTATCTCTAAGAATCACCGCTACGAAAATGTTGCGGTGAAAAGGTTGCGATAGAGGTGGATGCGCGATACATTGGTCAACTGTTCGCGTTGTGCAGCTTGCTTCCCCATCCCGGTCCAGGGGCCGCTCGTTCTGAGCGGCAGCACTGTCAGACCCATCACGTAGGATGTTCTTCGTATCGGGGGCGCTCAGCGCGAAACAAGGAGTCGTTTCATGAGCCAGAAGCAAAAATCCCAGGCATCGCCTCTTCCGTCGGAGACGCAGAGCGGTGAGCAGCCAGCCCGCAAGGCAAGTCAGGCTGCCATACTCGGCATTCTCACCGGCGAACGAGCCCGCAAGCAAGCGAGTGAGGGAGCCGGGGCAGATGACAAGCGCTGCGATGCCGAATGGGCGCTTGGAGTGGAGTGGACGCTGCGCATGATGTCGTAAGCGCGGTGTCCTCTCGGTAGTTATCGACGTTGTGTGGGCAGTCGGAGGGG
>CALLYL010000552.1 GCA_937859535.1 uncultured Myxococcales bacterium | reverse complement strand
AGCTTGCGACGGGTCAAGTCTCCCGATGCGCCAAAGATTACCATCGCGCAAGGCTCGGGCTGCCTGTCGCCGACCAGCCCCTCTGCGAGTGGGTTTCCGCCGAGCAGTCGCTCCATGAATTCGTGGCCCTTTCAAGGCCCGGACGAGTGATATCGCCAGGCCCAAAGCCTCATTATCTTGCCGGGGATTTGAAGGGGGATGAACAAAAAAGGCGAGCCTCCACGCGACTGGCAGGGCTCGCCAAACGAGGCGACAGAAGAGCGGCGTTAGTTCGATCGACGCCGACGACGCGTGGCGATCATCGCGCCAAACAGCAGTGCCGCCGCCGACAAAGAGACCGCCCGCGCACCGCCAGGAACGGTGCTGCAACCGCCGATTCGATTGCCCGCGTCGATTGAGTCATCCATCTTCTCCGGGTCAGGCGGCGCATCGGTCGGGATCTGCTCGCAGCTTCCTTCCCACGCGATGCAGCGCGTGCCGGTCGGGCAGCGCGTCCAGCGGCACGGATCGTCTACGCATACGCCCCCACTGCAACGGCTCGTGCCTTTGCACGCCTTTTCGGGCGGTAGTCCCTGGCACAGCGGGTCAGGAATGCAGCGCTTCTGGCCGGCATCGCAGACCAACCCGGCACCGCAGAAGTACGGGCAGGGATCGGGCGAGCAGGTGCCCATGGTGCAGCGCGTGCCCTTGGCACAGACCTTGTTGCAGGAGCTTACGCACACGCCCGGATTGCTGCCGTCGCTGGAGCAATAGGAGTTCTTCGCGCCACAGCTTACGCCCGCGCACGGGTTTGACTTGCACTCGCCCTTGACGCACAGGTCGCCCGGCGTCGGGCAGCCATTCGAGTAGCAGGTGTCGTCACAGACGCTGCCCATCCCGACGTCACCGCCACCGGTGATGACTTCCAGAATGTTCGACAGCGCCATGTTTAGTTCCACGTCGTTGTCGGCCTTGTAGTATTTCTCCGGCGTCATCGCAGGCTTACCACCAGCGTCCGCCATCTGGGTCATGCACTGCGCTTCGCTGGCGCTCAGTCCACCGCCGAAGCCGACCACGAAGGTCGCGATCGAGGGGCTCGCCATAAACGCATTGCGGATCTGCCCGGCGGTGCCGTTGCAGGTATCCGGTTCTCCGCTACAGCCAGGGCCACCGTCCGTGATCAGCACGACGTACTGCTTGCGCTCGGGATCGCGCAGCTCTTTGATCATCTGCGCATCACGCATCGCGCTGCCCGAAGGCGTGCCGCCGCTTGGACCGTTCGCGTCGATCGCCATCTTGATCTTGGCTTTGGTTCCGTAGGCCGGTGGCGTCACCAGATCGGAGCCGCAGCCACTACCGCCAGTCGGCGGAAAGATCGAGATGCCGATCGGGAACTGGCCGTCCCACTTATCGACCACCTTGTTGATCGCGGCTTTGGCGACGCTCCAGCGGGTCGCACCAGGACCGGCACCGGGCACCGTGGTTCCCATCGAGCCCGAGCGATCGAGCACGAACTGGACGTTGGGACACTTGGCAGCTTCCACCGATGACACGGTCAAGCTGGCACAGAGGGCGGCAAGGGAAGCTAAGCTTCGCGAAGCGAGTCGAAAATCCATTGGCAACGCTCCTGACAGGTAAGTTGAGCAAATCACATCACAATCACCTGACAGTGCAAAGCCTTTAGATCGCCGCAAACCGCTAGTGAATCGGGAACGGACAGCGCTCGGGTGCTGCGAAATCGGCAAGCTGCACGGCGAGCGCTTCGGCGGACTCGACCACGAAGTCAGCGCGGGGCTGATAGACGCAGGAACGGAAGGCGAGACGGCCTCGGCTCGACTCCTCTTTGCTGGTCGGTGACAGATCGGGCCGGGCTGGGCAGCCGCCGACCTTGAGAATCCGCGCCGCGACATAGCAGTCGAGGAACAGTCGCTGGTCGAGGTGCTCCCGCAGAAGGCCCCCGATGCGCGCCAGCGACCGCAGCCAATAGCTACTGTCACACCACGGCGGTGGCGGCTTGAGCCCGGACAGCGCCACCCGATCGACCTCCGGCAGCGCCACAAGGGCCGCGAGCAGTCCCGACCACAGCTCCTCGGCGAACGGCTGGCTGCTCAGCGTGACGATGAGTACCTTCTCGACTTCTGCCGGAAGCATGCGCAGCGCCTCGGCCACGTCCTGCGGGATCACCTGACCGACCGGGGCCCGCATCTGCCCCTTCTGCGGATCGATCGACACGTTGAGCCGCCCGATGCCTTGCCACGCCACT
>CALLYL010000551.1 GCA_937859535.1 uncultured Myxococcales bacterium | reverse complement strand
GCCGGACAACCATCGGCTGTAGCCGGACAACCATCGGCTGTAGCCGGACAACCATCGGCTGTAGCCGGACAACCATCGGCTGTAGCCGGACAACCATCGGCTGTAGCCGGACAACCATCGGCTGTGCCGGGACAACCACCCGTTGTGCCTGGACAACCAGCGGCTGTGGAAACGGCACCACCGATTACTCCGCCCGAACCACCGCCTAGCAAGCTGCGGGTCGCGGGCTGGATTTCGGTCGCTTCGGCTGTGGCGCTGGTCACTGGCGGGGCAGTGATTGGGCTTGGGGCCCAAAGTCGCGCTGATGAGATTCGCCGCCGCACCACGCTGGTCTCTGGGGACCAACCGCTGGTCTACACCGACAGCGAACGCGAGGCGTATACGACGCTTCAGAGCGAAGGCAAGAACTACAACACCGCTGCGATCGCGCTGTTTGCGGTGGGTGGGGTGGCCGCTGCCACCGCGATCACGCTGTTTATCGTCGACTTTGTACGCAAGCCCAAGGCCGAGCCGCACAAGCAGGTGCTGATGCTGCCAACGCTTGGACCGGGCACGGTCGGTCTGTCGCTCGTGGGGGGTCTGTGATGACGTCGCGTGTCTCGGTTTGGTTTCGTCGACTCGGCTACGTCACGCTGGCGCTCGCGCTGGCAGGCGGCGCACTCAACCTGTCGCACTGCTTTGCCCCGGAGCTGCCCGCGTGTGCCTACCGCTGTAACGCCAGTGAGCCTCGCTGTCCGGATGAGTACGAGTGCCGCGTCGATGGCTACTGTCATCTCAAGGGAAATGACGAAGCCTGTCCGTACTCGCAAGATCTGGTGCCGCCGCCCGTCCGTGACTTGAGCGGCCTTTCCCCTGACTTGACGGTGACGGGAGATCTGTCCAAAAGCGATGCGATGCCCAATCCCGGTTAGCGGGAGCTGCCTGCCGGTTGGCGGGAGCTGCCTGTGAGTCCTTCGCCTCGCAAGCGTGCGACCAGTCTTGGCAAGCCGCTGCCTACGGTGACGTGGCGTCAAGGCGTTCACTTGGTGGGCTCGGCGCTGTGGTGTGATGCGCTGCGGGCGCACGGGCTGTGTTTTGTGTCCTCGGTGCGCGCCATTCCCAGGGCACGCAAGCGGGCCGGCACGCTGCTGACGACGCAAACGACGCTGTCGCTGCTGAGCGCGCTTCATCGGGCCCCCGAGGGAGCCCAGCTTCTGTCACCGCTGCGACGGCCGTTCTTTTGGGGAAGCCTGCGCCTGGAGCTGTTCGCAAACAGTGACCTGCCGGGCTCGGCGTCGCTGTGGGTCAAGCTACCGAGCGAGGAGCGGGTGATCGTCGCCGGTCAGCCCAGCGAGCAGTCGTCCGAGCTGCTGGAGCCGCTCCAGCTTCGCCAGGCCGAGACGCTGGTGATTGCGGCACCGTGGGCACCACTGCACCTGGAGCTGCCCACCATCGATGCGATGGCGCACTCGGTCCGCTCGGAGCTGGCGCTGGCCAAGGCGATGGGGGTGCCGCTCCTTGTGCGTTGCTCGTCCGTCGTGAAGCTGGCCGAGCTGGTCGGCAAGCTCGATCTCGGGCCGCTCAAGCTGCACGTCGATCTGCACCGGGCCTGGCAGTGGTGCCAGTCGCTGCCGCGCTTTCCCAAGCTGCATTCGGTGTCGGCACGGACGGTCGCGCCGGGGGACGTGCTGTGGTGGCCGCCCGCCGCTCTGCCGCCAAAGCTGCCGGTCGCCCCGCGAGAGCTGCACCTTGCCGATGGCTTGAGCCGCGCCGGGCTGGTTCGCTACGCCCGTGGCTCGGGGGTGCGTCAGGTCTATCTGACCGCCGGTTTTTCGAGCGAGGTCGCCGCCGCGCTCAGCGTTCACAAGATCGGGGCCGCGCCCCTGGGTCCGCCGCAGCAGCTCGCGCTGTTTGGCGAGTTCGCCGCGCCGTAGACTTGGGCCGGCTGCGAAGCTGTGCCAACATGCGGGCCCATGAGAGCCAGGATTGTCGTTCGCATGTCCAAGCCCCACTACGGCGGAAACCTCGTCGATGGGGCCCAGATGTTGTCCCTGTTTGGCGATGTCGCGACCGAGCTGTGCATCCGCGCCGATGGGGACGAGGGTCTGTTTCGCGCCTACGACTCGGTCGAGTTCCTCGCGCCGGTCTATTCGGGGGACTTCATCGAGGCGGTCGGCGAAGTCGTGTCGTGGGGCAAGACCTCGCTGAAGATGAGCTTCCGCGCCTACAAGTACATCTCGCCGCTGACCACGCCGGGACAAGAGCCGAGCGCCGCGCAGCTCCACGGCGAGCCGGTGCTGGTCTGCAAGGCGAGCGGAACCTGTGTCGTGCCACAAAACTGCCGTCGGCAGCCGCTGCCAGGCGAGCGCATCGGGCGGCCAGGACCGGCGATCCTGACCGCCGCGATTGTTGGGGCCGAAACCACGCGAGCACAAACCCCGTACTTGCCGATCACCGCTGACGAGATTGGCGAGGAAGCGGCGCGCTGCGTCCGGGCTGGCGCGACGGTGATCCACCTGCACGTACGCGACGACGCGGGCAACCCGAGCCAAGACCGCGAGCGCTTTCGGGCCGCCATCGCCGCGATTCGCAGCCGCTGTCAGGTCATCGTTCAGACCTCGACCGGCGGAGCGGTGGGAATGTCCGTGGACGAGCGCTGTGGTCCGCTTTCCGTCGGCGGCAGCGAGCTACCGGAGATGGCCACCCTCAACATCGGCACCATCAACTTCGGCGATGACATCTTTGTGAACCGGCGGCTCGACACGTTTGGGATTGCCGAGCGCATTGCCCAAGCCGGAATCATCCCTGAGATCGAAATCTATGACCTCGGCCACCTCGATATCCTGCGGGAGCTGGTCGACAAAGGCGCGGTCAAGCGGCCCCTGCATGTGCAGTTTGTCCTTGGGGTACGGGGGGCACTCCAGGCGAGTGAGCGGAATCTGGAGCTGCTCGTGTCACGTCTACACGACGACTTTCCGGGCTCGTCGTGGGGCGTGGCGGGCGTCGGGCGTCACGAGCTACCAATGGCCGAGGTCGCGGCTCGACTCGGCGGCAACGTGCGCGTCGGGCTGGAAGACAACATCTTCCTGGAAAAGGGCGTGCTCGCCAAAGGCTCGGCGGAGCTGTGCGAAAAAGCCGTCGCGATCTGCCAGGCGGTCGGTCGCAAGGTCGCCACGCTCGATGAGGCTCGCGCCATCCTGCTGGCCAAGCCTGCGCCATGACCCGGCCCTTGTGCGGCATCTTCATCGGGGGTGCCGCCAAGCGGATGGGGGGCTATCCCAAAGGAATGCTCCCCATCGCGGGCGCTGCGCCGGGTACGGTCGAGCCGATTGTGCTGGGCCTGCGGCGACTCGCGGAGTCTGTCGACTTGGACACGGTGCTGGTCGGCAAGCACGCGGCCTACCAGCACCTGGGCATCCCGCACCTTTGCGATGAGCCCGAAGGAATCGGTCCGATGGGCGGGCTGCGAGCGCTGCTGCTTGCGGCCAAGGGCCGTGAGGTGATCGCCCTCGCCTGCGACATGCCGTTTGTGTCCAAGCCGATCTTGGAACGACTGCTCGCGGTTGATCTCACAGATGCGGAGGTCGCGGCTGTCCAGACCGAACCGGGGGCACCGCTGGAGTCGTTTCTGGCCCGCTACCGGCCCACCGTGCGTTCGCACTTGGATCAAGCGATTGCCAGCGGGGAACACTCGCTCCAGCGGGTGCTGCGAGGGCTACGGGTGAAGACGCTGCTGCTTTCGGAAGAAGAACGGCGGGTCGCCCAGGACTGGGACCGCTGGGAAGAAGTGCCGGACTCGGTGAAGTCGCTACTTGACTTGGACGAGGCCCGCCGGCCGTCGCGGTCCTGACAGCACGATCTTCATCACACCCTCGGCGACGCGCTGCCCGGTCTCCATGAAGATCTTGGCGTGCTCGCTGTCCGGGGCACCAATCACTATCGGGCGTCCGACGTCGCCGCCGTAACGAACCTTGCGATCGAGTGGCACCTCGCCCAAAAACGGCACGCTGAGCGACTCGGCCAGCTTGGCCCCGCCGCCCCGCGAAAAGATGTCGTCGTTGTGGCCGCAGGTCGGGCAGATGTAATAGGCCATGTTCTCGATGACGCCGAGGATCGGTACCTCGAGCTTCTTGAACATGCTGACGGCTTTTTCGACGTCGATGAGGGCGACCTCTTGCGGGGTCGACACGATCACGACGCCGGTCAGTGGCAGAAGCTGGGTCAGCGAAAGCTGGGCATCACCCGTGCCCGGTGGCAGGTCGACGATCAGATAATCCAGCTCGCCCCACTCGACGTCTTCGACGAACTGCTGGAGCAGCTTGTGGACCATCGGCCCTCGCCACACCACCGCCCCGTCGCGCTCGGTGAAGAAGCCCACCGAGATGACGCTCATCCCGTAGTAGACCGCCGGGCCGATCTTGTTGCCGGTCCGGGTCGACGCCGGTACTTCGGGCTCACCGAGCATGGTCGGCAGAGACGGTCCGTAGACATCGGCATCGAGCAGCCCAACCCGCGCCCCTTGCATCCGCAGCGCCGCCGCGAGGTTCGTGGCCACGGTTGACTTGCCGACGCCACCCTTGCCCGCCGCCACCGCAATCACGTTCTTCACCGAAGGAAGTCGCGTCGCCGCCCCGCGAGAACCCGAGGGCACATTGACCCCAATCAAACAGCGCGCATCGCTGATGCCCGGGGCCTTGCAAGCGGCCTCGCGGACGTTCTTTTCGAGCGTCTGGCGGTCTCGATAGACCGGCGTCGGTAAATCCACTTGGATGTAGGCGAAGTCCTTGTCGACCTCAATCTTTTTGACCATGCCGAGCGACACGATGTCGCGACCCAAAACAGGCTCTTTGACCGCCTTTAAGGCGCTCTTCACTCCATCAACAGTGGCTTGCGTCATGTCTTTTCCAAGGAATTACGTTTGATGACCGAGCTTGGCTCTCTTCACTGCCAAGTACTCGCTGTTCCACTCATGGCTCGATACCCAGTGCGGCACTCGCTCGCTTACCTCGACGCCGGCCGCTTGTAGCTCGCGCAGCTTGTCGGGATTGTTGGTGTACAGAGCCACCGATCGAACCTGTTGGTCTTTGAGAATTTGCGCCGCGATCTCGTAGCTACGAAGGTCGGGCAAAAAGCCTAGAGCGGTATTGGCCTCGACGGTGTCCTTGCCGTCATTTTGCAGCGCATAGGCCCGGATTTTGTTGCCAAGACCGATGCCGCGACCCTCTTGCCGCAGATAGACGACCACTCCCCGGCCAGCGCGGACCATGCTTTCCAACGCCGAGTCGAGCTGCGCCCGACAGTCGCACTTGAGCGAGCCGAGCGACTCGCCGGTCCAGCACTCCGAGTGAACCCGACACGGTACATGTTCGCCCCCGGCCACCTCCCCGATCACAATCGCCAGGTGCTCGTCTTGCATCGGAACAATCAGCGGTGGCGACGCTGAATCGACCGGCAGGCTCCGATACACCACAAGCCGAAGCTCTCCATGGACCGTGGGAATTTGTGACTCCGCGTAGCGATAGAGCGCACCGCTCGGAGGACTGACGTAGGAATGGGCGGCGGGACTGGCGGAAGGGCTCTCAGACATGGAGAAACATACGATGATGCTGGCAGCGGCTACACGTCGAGATTGCGGACATGAAGAGCGTGCTGTTCGATAAACTCACGACGCGGCTCGACGGCTTCGCCCATCAGCATGCTAAACAGCCGCTCGGCCTCGATGAGATCATCGACGTGGACTTCGAGCAGCGTCCGCTTGGTCGGGTCCATCGTGGTTTCCCAGAGCTGCTCAGCGGTCATCTCACCAAGACCCTTGTAGCGCTGGATCTGGAGACCCTTGCGGCCAATGGTGTCAAACAATGCCGCAAGCTCTGCCAACCGATCGACCTTGTGACGGTTGTTGCCGTCCACCAGCACGAACGGACCCTCACCAAACTGCTTGAGCCGCTCGTTGATCCGCTGTAGCTCGCCGTACTCCGATGAGGTCAGCATCGCTTGATCGATGACCGTCTCGCGTCGCGCCCCACCGTACCGAGCCGGAATCACCGCCCGTAGCGAGCCGCTCACACCATCTGGATGGACCTGCTCTTGTAGCTCGCTGATTTCGCCAAAGTGCTTGCGCAGGTAGGCTTCGACCCGGGTGATCGAGGACTTAATCCCCGCCTCATCCGTAAGGGATGCCACCGAGATATCACCGACCTTGATGAGTCCCTCGACGATTCGGCTGTCCCACTTCTTGTCGCACGCCGACAGAGCACGGGCGTATCGGCCGACGAAGCGCCACAGCTCGCGCAGCTTATCGCCGGTGACCCGCAGCTTGCCATCTTCCGACTCGAAGACCAGATCGTCCGCCGTTGACCGCAGCAGATACTCTTCCAGCGCGTGCTCGTTCTTCAGGTACTCCTCGCGGCTGCCTTTCTTCACTTTGTAAAGCGGCGGCTGGGCGATGTAGATGAAGTGCTTGCGATCAAGCGAACCGTCGAGAAGCTCTTTGTACTGACGGTAGAAGAACGTGAGCAGCAGCGTTCGGATGTGGCTACCGTCCACGTCGGCGTCGGTCATGATGACGATCCGGTGGTACCGCAGCTTCGCGACGTCTTTGCTTTCACCCACGCCACAGCCGAGCGCGGTGATGAGCGTCACTATCTCCTGCGACGACAGCATCTTGTCGAGCCGAGCCTTTTCGACGTTCAGGATCTTGCCCTTGAGCGGCAAGATGGCCTGGGTGCGACGATCCCGACCTTGTTTGGCCGATCCACCTGCCGAATCACCCTCGACGATGAATAGCTCACACAGCGCCGGATCGCGCTCCTGACAGTCAGCGAGCTTGCCGGGCAAAGACAGCGACTCCAGCGCGCCTTTGCGCTGAACCATCTCGCGGGCTTTGCGAGCGGCCTCGCGAGCGCGAGCGGCCAGCATGCTCTTGCCGATGATCGCCCGAGCCTCACGCGGATGCTCTTCCAGCCACTCGGCCAGCCGGTCGCCGATCACTGAGTTCACGATTCCAGTGACTTCCGACGACACCAAGCGATCCTTGGTCTGGTTCGAGAACTTCGGATCGGGGTGTTTGATCGAAACGACTGCGACGAGACCTTCCGCCAAGTCGCCGCCCGCAAGGCCCTGCTTCATGTCCTTCAGCAGGTTGTTTGCCGTCGCGTAGCTGTTGATGGTGCGGGTCAGCGCTTGTCGAAATCCGGTCAGGTGGGATCCACCGTCGCGATTGCGAATGTTGTTCGTGAAACAGATGACGCTTTCCGAAAAGCTGTCATTCCACTGAATGGCAGCCTCGGCGATCACCTCGGTTTCGTCGATCTCCGGATGGGGGCTGGCGCCCGATAGGAAAATCGGCTCGGGAATGACCAGCTCTTTGGCGACATTCAGATCCTTGACGAATCCGGCGATGCCGCTCTCAGAGAACATATCGGACTTTTTGTCGGTTCTTTCGTCGGTCAGAACGATTCGCAGCCGAGGATTCAGAAACGACAGCTCGCGCAGCCGCTGATGCAGCGTCTCGTACGAGTATTCCACCTTGGTGAAGATCTCGACGTCGGCCTTGAACGTCACCTGGGTACCGTTTTTCGTCGACACTCCGCCCTCGACCAGCGGCGTCACCGGTGCCCCACGATGGTATTCCTGGCGATAGATTTTGCCGTTGCGGTGGATCTCCAGCTTGAGCCACTCAGACAGCGCGTTTACCGCCGAAACACCGACGCCGTGCAGACCTCCCGAGACCTTGTAGCTCTTCTTGTCGAACTTTCCGCCGGCGTGTAGCACCGTCATGATGACTTCCGGCGTCGGCCTATTTTCCGTCGGATGCATATCCGTCGGCATGCCACGACCGTCATCGATGACGGTCACTGAGTTATCGGTGTGAATGATCACATCGATGTTCTTGCAGTGACCAGCCAGGGCTTCGTCGACGGAGTTGTCGACGACCTCGTAGACCATGTGGTGAAGACCGGTTCCATCGTCGGTGTCACCGATGTACATGCCCGGACGCTTACGCACAGCGTCCAGCCCTTTAAGAACCTGGATGTTCTCGCCGGTGTAGGTATCTTTCGCGGGGGCAGCGGTGCCGCTGTCGCTCTCCGCCGGATTTCCGGCCTTTTCACTCGTCGCAGACAACGAAAGCTCCTCGATTTGCCTAGCAGCCGGACTCTACCTGGCCGCCAAAAGAGGTCGCAACGTAGCACATGTTTCCCTATACCGCGCCCTTTTTCACGACGGCTCAATCTCTGAACCCACCATGTGCGCAGAACCGGCCAGGATGCCTCCTTGGGCCATCCTCATGTCGAGTCGGTCTTGATCGAGTTTTACGTACTCCGGGCTCGTCGTGGTGATGAACACCTGGCTGGGCATAGCCCGCAAAAAATCGAACAAGTACCCGTTGCGCTGGGCATCTAGCTCGCTCGACACATCATCGAGCAGCAGCACCGGAGGATCTCCATGCAAGAAGAACAGGTGCTGAATCTCGGTGATTTTTAGGGCCAGCACGAGCGCTCTGATCTGTCCTTGGCTGGCATGTAGGGCTGCCTCTCGTCCGTCGAGGCTGATCTGCATGTCATCGCCGTGGGGTCCGCTGTGGGTAAAGCCCCGCATTCGGTCTCTGCGACGGTCACGCTCGAACTGCTCTTGCAAGATGCCCACCAGCTCGTTCGCGCTGGCGGCTTCGACGTCGCGACTGCTGACCTTGGCTTGATAAGCGAGGCTGGCGCACAGTCCACTCCGACTGATCCGGTCAAACGTCGCCTCGACCTGAGGAGCAATCGTGCGCAGATAGTGTCGACGACGATCGATGATTCGGGCCCCGGCGTGAGCAAGCTGCTGGCTGTAGACCTCAAGCATCGTTTCGGAATCGCCGCTCGCTGCTTCCGTCGCTATTTCTCCGTCGCTGATCGCAGCTGTTACTCGGGATGGTCGACGCATTCCGGCCGAAACCAACATGCTACGGAGCACCGCGTTGCGGCTCTTCAGCAGCAGCTCATAGGTCCGTACCTCGTCGAGATAGCCCGGACAAGTGTTCCAAATCGCCCGGTCCAAAAACCGTCGCCTCTCCTCCGGTGATCCCTTGGGAAGCAGCAAGTCTTCAGGTGCAAACAGAACGACGTGGACACCCTGGAAATAGTCGCTGCTACGCGCTGACTTTCCGTCACAGAGCGTCACTTTTCGGCTGGGCCTAGTGAGGATTTGAATGGCCAGTCGTCGCTCGACCTCGGCGTGACAGATGCTTGCTACGACCTCGGCCTTATCGGTCCCGAATCGAACCAAGTCATCTAGTCGACTCCGTCGAAAAGATCTCTGGGTGGCGAGTAGGAAAATCGACTCGAGCAGGTTGGTCTTGCCCTGCCCGTTGTCGCCAAAGATGACGTTGAACCGTGGGTGAGGACGATAATCGACGTCGCGCAGGTTGCGGAAGTCGCGGGTATGTAGGCTACGGACCAGCAAGCGCTCACAGGCGCATGGGCATGATCACGCCGAGGTACTGGTTGCCAACGCCCTGCTTTTCGTCGAGAGGTCGCAGCACTCCCGGATCGAGATCACCGTTGAGCTCAAGCTGGACCTCAGGCGTATCCATCTCCGACAACAGCTCAATCATGTACTTGGCGTTAAAGCCGATGTTGCACTCCGGGCCTTCGTAGTTGACGTCTAGCTCTTCGCGGCCTTGGCCCAGGTCGGGATTGTCCGACTCGATGCGCATCACACCGCTCACGATGCCCATCCGCACGCCCCAGGTCTTCTCGGAGGCCACCAGCACGATACGCTTGAGCGCGTCAAACAGCGCCGCACGCTGGACTACCACCCGTCGCTGATGATCTCGCGGAATCACCTGCTCATAGGGAGGAAAGCTCGCCTCAGTGATGCGCACCGACAGCACAGTCGCACCGGTACGAACAAAGAAGTACTGGTTGTGGGTGGCAATCTCGACGTTGCCACCGCTGCCTTCGAGAGCTCGGCGAATTTCCATCAGACCTCGCCGAGGAATGACGACTCCCGGCATGAGCTTCGGCGCACCCGGCAGGGGACGCTCGCATTTCGACAGACGGTGACCATCCGTCGACACCATGCGGGCAAAAGCACGATCTCCCTCACCATCACACTCGAGCAGCACTCCGTTGAGATGGCTCCGTGTCTCGTCAGCGGAAATCGAAAAGAAGGTTTTGGCAATCAGGTCGCGTAGCACCGCTCCGTCGACTCGATGGAACTTTACATCGCGGTGAGGAGGCAGCTTCGGAAAGTCGCGATCGGGCAGACCAACGACCTTGTAGTTTGCCTTGCCGCTCGACAGCTCGGCGTAGTTGTTATCCGCTCGGCGCAGGCTCAGCTTGTCGCTCGGCAGCGACTTGACGATGTCGTGCAGGTGTTTGGCTGAAGCGGTCAGTCCACCCTCGCTCTGCACTTCACAAGGCAGCTCGGTGGTGACGGTGAGGTTCAGGTCGGTGGCAGCCACCAAAATCCGCTCATGGCCATCCGAGCGAAGTAGCACGTTGGCAAGGATGGGCATGGTCGACTTTCTGTCCGCAATGCCCTGCGCA
>CALLYL010000550.1 GCA_937859535.1 uncultured Myxococcales bacterium | reverse complement strand
AATACCGACAGGGGGGGAATTTCTGGCCATCGCCGTCCTCTGGGCTTGACTTCACCGCGACATCAAGCCTGAGAACATCATGATTGTTCGCGATCCGGAGAGTCCCGGTGGAGAGCGAGTCCGCATCCTCGACTTCGGGATCGCCAAGCTATCGTCTGAGCTTACGTGTGCCGCGATGCAATCGCAGCCGCACACTCGCACCGGGATGATGCTTGGCACGCCGCAGTACATGGCACCCGAGCAGTGCCGCTCCGCAGGGAAGGTGGACAGCAAGGTCGATGTCTATGCCCTGGGCATCATCCTGTACGAGATGTTAGCGGGGCAGCCACCGTTCGCGGCCGAGGGCATCGGCGAGCTGATCGCGATGCATCTATATCGAGAGCCCACACCGCTCGCCGATTTCGTTCCCTCGGTCTCGGCTCAGCTCTCGTCACTCGTCCAGGCGATGCTTTGCAAGGAGCCGACCGGGCGCCCGAGCATGGCTGAAGCGGCTGCCGCGCTGGAGGAACTCGGCGCCCCCAAGGCTACCAACGCTGGCGAACTGGTGAACAGTGCAGAGGGCTCCGTGGTGCGGGCCGTGGTCAATCGCTCACACTGGATCACCAATGGGAGCGGTCAGGCGCTAAACCGGAGTACTCAGGTACAGAAGGGTCGGGCGCTGCGCTCGGCTGCTGCCGTGCTCGTATTCGGTGTGGTGGCTCTGGGCGTCTACCTGCAGTTCAGGAGTAGTCCGGGGGCACCGGCCGCTTCCAATCAGGTCACCTGGCGCATCGACTCCGATCCATCCGGTGCGACGGTGATGATCGATGAGGGCAACGCGAAGGTCTGCACGACCCCGTGCGTCCAGCGTCGCGTGCGCCGTGCTGGCTTCCAGTCGCTGCTGTTGCGCAAAAGCGGCTATCTGGACCAGCGCATCGAGATGTCACTGAGTCAGGACGAGCAGCGCAGCGAGCACTTGGACCCGCTGAGCAGTGCACGCGTCGAGGTGAAGTGGCGCATCCAGAGCGAGCCGAGTGGCGCGGATGTGGTTCGGGTCAAGGACAATCTGGTGCTTGGACAGACTCCCTGGGAACAAACGCGGCCAAAGGAAGCGGAGAGTCAGAACATTGTGCTGCGGCTCAGTCGGTATCAGGACCGGTATCTCACCCTCAACGGCTCCAAAGATGAAAACCGAACTGAACTGCTAATCAAACAGACCAAAGAGGCAGGTAATGCGAGAGACAACTATGCGATCCCAGTTCATTAGATACGGCGTCTTATGTGCCCTGCTGGCGTGGACATCGCCGGTGGAAGCTGGCGGCGGGTGTACGGACGAGAAGTTCCAGCGGCACTCCAAACACGCGCTGGAGGCCTACAACCGAGGCGACTACGAGACGGCCCTAGTGCACTACGACAAGGCGTATCAGTGCCAACGGAAGCCCATCGTGCTGTTCAACCAGGGCCAGGCTGCCCGCAAAGCGAAGCGCTACCGCGAAGCGCTGACTTTCTTCCGGAGATACCTGGACGATGAGCCCACCCCGAATCCGGCGATCCGGGAAGAACTACAGCAGCACGTCCAGCAGCTCGAGCGAATGGTCCGCGACGCGGAACAACTCCGCCAGATGGCGGACGCCGAGGGTCGACCGGCTGGCGCAGATGCAACGCCGGGCACGCGAATCGATCCGCAGACCGGGCCTGTCAATCCAGACGCA
>CALLYL010000549.1 GCA_937859535.1 uncultured Myxococcales bacterium | reverse complement strand
GACCGAATGGTGCACCAAGTTACAGGTCAGCCAGGAGGGAAGCGGAGGGAGTGGCAGGGCATGGAGGGAGTCAATGAGAACCCGAACCGTGCATCCCCGCAGCAGCGCCGATTCCACCACAGAGAGCAGCTCGAGATCCGAAAAGTAGGCAGAGGCAATCAACACTTCATCCCCCGCCGAGCTATCATGAAGCAATGCAGCAATCCGAGCCCGAATCGCTCTGTTCTCGATGAGTTCACACGTTGGATCCAAGGCCAATTCGACCAGTCCACCGCACGCCGCTCCATCGATGGGCAGTGGATAGCCCGCAACGCTGGACAGCGATGGAACCAAGGCTGTCTGCGAGCGGTGCCCAGAGTCACTTGTGGTACTAGATAGCAAACTTGAAAGACTCTGGCGTTCCTCGGCTCGGAGATCCTGTGGGATCTCAAGCGAGGACGACAGCGCCCGCATCGCCACCTGCCACAGATCGGTCGCGACCGGACCTACCAGCCAGAACATATTTTCATGCCAATCAAACGCGGGATCGAAGAAATTGTGACTGGTGATGACCCCGGCTCGGCCCCCATCGATGACGAGGTTCTTGCGGTGATCCTCTAGGTTGTGCAGCGATTGCCAGCGATTCTGTCGTTCCACCCAATCGGCTACAGGAACCGTCGCATGGTGAAGATGAAAATTCATTGCCGAGAGGAATCGGGGCCGATGATCAAACTCTGCGCCAAACAGGTTGGCATTCAGAACCAGGATTCCGGCTTCTTTGAGCTGCTTCCTGATCAGTGTTCCGCGTCTCCGCGTAAGCTGAGGATTGTCCGGTGTGTTCGAATCGAGCAGCACCACTATCACCAGCGAAGGACTGTGCTGCTTCCGCGCAATCAACCAACCGGCCACGGTTTCCGCATAGGGAAAGGCACCATCCCGAGGCAGTAGCAGCGTCTGATCCCCGTTTCTGGCAAACAGATACATCTGGAGCACGATGCTCTGTTGTGCCTTGTCGATCAGATCACGCACTGCAGACAAGATTGCGTGCTGATCCCCCAGATAGCAAAGTTGCGATTCCATCGTCTACGGTTAGGAGGCGTCACGGAGCTGCCGTCGCAAAATCATTGCCAGCAGCGAACCCAAGGCGATCGGTGACCGATCGACCTTGTCAGCAAAACTGGCCATTCCCATTCGATCGGATTGACTGGGACCGCGATGAAGGAGTCGATGCTTTTGCAGCGGAGTCAGCCGCAGTTCGGACTCTGCCAGAGCAACCACTTGTTGCCAG
This sequence comes from uncultured Myxococcales bacterium, assembly GCA_937859535.1. Taxonomy (GTDB): domain Bacteria; phylum Myxococcota_A; class Polyangia; order Palsa-1104; family JAEUJZ01; genus JAEUKA01. The sequence goes on along the minus strand of CALLYL010000549.1, from coordinate 10,500 downwards.
GCCCGACGTGCTTTGAGATCCACAAACGCCAGTAGTGGCAACGTGACCGCCGTGATGGCCGCACTCTTCAGCCGGGAATCGATTTGGTTATTGTGAACCAGTACCCGCGAGTCGATCGCGACATGAGGTTGTTCCTCCTTAGCGTGCAGCCGCATGACCTCGGCAATGATGGGAGCACACTGTGCGGGCTCCTTATCGAGAGCGACAGGCACAAACAACGTAATCTCCTCAAACAGCCAGGCCAGCAAAAAGAAGGAGCCCACCGGTGCCAGGGCGACCGCCAGATCATCATCGAACCCCCAGCGCAGAAAACGCAATGCGGTGGTTGTGGTCGCAGTAGCGGAGTAGAGATCGGGACGCAGCATACACAGCAGCTTCAGGAAGGCATCGGAGTGCGCTTTCTCTTCGGCCACAAAGCGACGGATGGCCGTAGCAGGAATCGCCAAGATCGCGTCTCCATTGCGTTCGAGATACTCGATCACATAGCGCTCAAAGTGGATAAACAGCTCACAGGTAAAGCAGGCAAACAGTCGATTGAGCTGATGTCGCTCCGGCGGCGCAAGACCGAGGCTCTCTACGTCCATATAGTGCGACTCAGTGATGATCAGTCGATCCGTTGGAATCGGAGTCAACCAGTCGAGGCGATCCCAACGCCGTCTGACGAGATCAATCAAGCGTCCTTGTGGTTCACCTTGGTCAGACTGCATGACTTTGTCCTATGAATAAGAAGGGATGGTCAGGTTGTGGATGTGGAGCCGACCAGCTCGGTAGCTCGCACAGACCGCCCCCCAAAAACAGATGATGCCAGAGCTGGGTCATCACCATCGTAGTGTAACTACCATCAACCACAAAACGTCTCGGCACCGACGCGGGCAGGAGTCTCTGTAAGGACTGTTCGTGATGAACTTTTGGGACGGAGAAATAGCCGGTCCGCTGCAGGGACTCTGAACTCACCAGTTGGTCGATCCAGCGTGGGGTGGGACCAAGCAAACACAGCGGGTTGGCCTTGAACATGCTCTTGGGTGGATTCGCGATTTCCTTGGGAAGCACCCTCGCCGCCAGTTCTCGCAGCAGCCACTTTTCACGCAGCCCACGCAGCTTGTAGCGCGGTGATAGGTTGCTCGCGAAGCTTACAAAATCCTCATCCAAAAATGGATATCTCGCCTCGACCCCAGAGTGCATCGAGACGCGATCCCCTTTGCCCAGCAGCAGATGCCCCGGAAGCATCAGCTTGTACTCCAGGTACAGGGACTGGTGTAGGGGAGCCCAGTGCTTCATCCGATCAGGCAGGATGTCCAGCTCGGTGAACGGATTGTGATCCCGCACCGCTTCTGCCATCGCGTCCGAATACAGGAGCCAGCGAGCCCGCGACAGCGGTTCATATAGGTCGAGCAAGCTGGGACGCAGCGCACCAAAGTGATTCCCAAACACCGGCTGCGGAGTACCCGGCGTTGCCAGCCAGGACAAGCCACTGCGTAGCCAATCCGGAATGCTGCGGTGTAGCCCAGCCAAAGCCTGCAGAAGGCGCGCCGTCTTGTGCCAGACATAGCCGCCCATCGCTTCATCGGCACCTTCTCCAGTCAGGACAACCTTGAAGCCCCGCGCTGCCACCCGTTCTGCCAAGAGCAGCAGACAAGCATTGGCGGTATCCATGATCGGTCCCTCCACCGCCGTGATCACGCGTGGCAGTGTCTGGAGAATTTGTAGTGGAGTTGGAATCAACACCTCCAGCTCGGCACCCAGGAGTGCCGCCGAGCGAACTGATCGGGGCCGCTCATCAGGACCAGCCCCATCAAAGCCGACCGAAAAGGCGGTCATCGATTGGGCAGGACGCAGCGCTTTGGCCATTCCTACAATCAGCGTGGAATCCAGTCCTCCGCTTAGGTAACTGGCCACTGGACCATCGGAAGCAAAGCGGCGCGTGACGGCAGTTGACAGACATGCAGACAGCTCGTCCACCAAGCGCGACTCTGACTCCACCACCCGTTCTTCCCCGGCCTTTGGGAAGTTGAGATCCCAATACCTATGGACGCGCAGCGCTCCCCTTTGAACCCGTACATAGTGACCAGGCCATAGAGAGTAGATGTTCCGAAACGCGGTCCGCTGGGTGCCCGCCGCAAACAGCGAAAAGACATGGTCGAGTCCAGCCAGATCGGCTTCCGCAGTGATCAATCCAGAAGCCAGGAGCCCCTTGATCTCTGACGCCCACAATAGCATTCCGTCTGCCACGGTGTAATAGAGTGGACAGATTCCGATGCGATCCCGTGCCAATAGCAACGTCCGATCAGCACTGTCCCAAATGGCGACCGCAAACTGTCCTCTCACTCGCTCAAACGAATCGACACCTTTGGCTACATACAGGGCCGGCCAGATCTCGGTGTCACAGTGTGAACGAAAGCAGTGGCCTTGTAATGTCAGCTCACTGCGCAGCTCGGACGCGTTGAATATCTCACCGTTTTGGGAGGCCCAGACTCTGCCACTCACGTCGCTGATAGGCTGTCGACCGTGCTCGATATCTTGGATAGATAGTCGCTGCGTGGCCATCGCAATTCCCTTGGCAGCCCACGCGAAACAGTCATCCGGACCCCGGTGCTGCAGGCTCGCCGCCATCCGCCACAGACGTTCTCCGGATAGCGTTCGCTGCTCGCGCAGATCATGAGCGCCAACAATTCCGCACATGCTTTGCTACGATGCCTCCCGAGCTGTGTTTGGTAGTATGTGATGACGCAGCCAGCGCCATCCCAGCGCGGGCCCGAAGCGCAGTGCAATCGCTCGCAGCAACGGCGCACTCGACCGCCCGTAGGTGGCATAGCCTTGCCAGACTCGCCGCCAGGAGTCCGCGACCACCGAGGAATCTGCATGCAGCCCGAGCTCATCTAGATATAGCTGGATGGCCTGAACCGACCAGGCAGTGTGACCGGAGGCTCCGTTATCAATCGTATTGTGAAGAACAAAGAAGTAGGGATCGATCTGATGATGGCGAAGTAGCACCGCTGCGCGATCGTACATACGTCCAACGCCTGCCATCTCAATCGCCAAATTCAGTCCGAGCAGTTCTGGAAGGTACATCCTGCTATGCAGGGCGAATGCCAGCCACAGCACGGGGGTCGAAAAGGACTCCGGAAGGAATCCTGGGTAACGCACAAATCGCTCGCTATCACAGTCGGGCAGTTCAACTCCTTGTTCCGCCAGGATCCGTCGCATGATGTTGCCGTGATGTTGATGAGGAATTCCGGCCCCCAGTTCATCACGGTAAATCCGCAATAGCAGCGTCGACACCGCAGACTGATAGCAGACCGGAGACGTCTCTCCCTGAAGCCAGGCCCCATCAATGAGTGCGGCAGGGGCCAACTGCTGAAGGAGCCAAATCACTTCTGAGCGATTCAGGAATCGCTCCATTCCCAAGCGTCCGTCCAAGGGATCCACTCCGTCGAATACCTGCTCGTGAAGTCGAGCATTGACCCACTTGGAAAGCAGCGCGGAAGACCACGGCCACAGACCTTGTCTGCGCAGCACTTCTACGTGGCCAGCAGAAGCCACCTCACGGAGCCGCTCGCTGACATAGCGCTGAGCCAAATCCACCGTGTCCGCCTGTTGTCCTTCACATAGGAAGCGGTGATAGAGCACCGGCAGCGAAGGAATCGGTATCACCGGACCACTCAATGGGGATCGATCATCGTCGAAACGTAACGTCTGGGCATACTTGTCTTCCGGCGAAGGCGAAGACCCCTTCTGGACTTCGATAGGCGATGAATCACCCTGCGAGAGCGACCCAATCCAGTCTCGCATCACCGACAGCTCATGATCATCAAACACTCCGAACATCGGCCCACCAAACTGCGTCGAACGATTCAGGATCGGGCTTCGTTCCGGTTGTCCGGGAACCACCCAACAAGAGTGAGCGAGCGCTGTCAGGAATCCTGACAGGTCCGGTTTGTCGGGCTCAAGCCATGCGTCTAACGAACGACCCCCAAGCATCACGCGTCGATGAAAACCAAATCCATGTCGTAGTTTGTTCGCGATGAGCTGGAGCATTGCCTGCTGCGCGGTCGGAGACTCCTTGGGACGAAGTGAAGCAAGCCATACCCGTCGCTGGTCGCGCAGAGCAAGCGCACCGTTTACAACCCGCGACCAGTTCGGACCACCCTGCTCTTCGTAAGCCCGAAGACTCCGCTTGGCCAACCACTCGGCCCGACTCTGTTCAGTGGACCCTGGCTCATGCACGGCAAGAAATGGACCCTGGGATGAACCGGCGGCGCTCCGTACCGCCTGCGGTGGACCCCAGCAGGTCATCGCGGCATGGAAGCCAAGATGCTCTGGTAAGAGCACTCCGTTCGCTCGTCCCATGCGCAGTCCGAGCAGCGCCAGTTCGAAATCTTCGTCAGCAAATCGTGAATCCAACACAAACGCACGACTTGTCGGCAGGCCAACACAGAGACCCAGCGCAGCCAGCCAGGTGCGGTACAGGGTGCCGTGATGACGGTCGGCACTTCCCATTCCACACTCTAGGAAGAAGGCATCCAAACAAATCTCGCCGATTAGAGAGTGCGTCCGAGAAACCTGCACGCTGCTCGTCAGCCAGCAGCCATCGAGGAGAGCCGTGGGAGCATATCCCAATAAGACCCGACTGCCGTCCACCGTCTCAGGCACCGCACAGTTGCGGTCGTCGATGCCAAGCGAAGCAATGTGCTCCCACACCGCCTCCGCACCCGTTTCAGACTCTGGTTCTGCGAGCAAGGCATCGGGAGAAGACGACACGAGGCTGGCCGGACCGAGTGTCTTCTCCGGTCTATGCAGCAACGTATAATAGTCATGTCGTGCGCTTCTTTTTTGGTCAGAAATTCCCAAGCCTGGCACCCCCGCTTGCCGTGCTCACTGTGTCTCGATCCGTCGTCCAAGCTACCTGACTGGCGGCGATCTCAGCCGATCGTGCTTGGAAGTCCAACCTCTGTCACGGAATTTCTGGATGTGGACAGAGTTCCGCACCTTTGGCCCCATTCAGGGAAGGCATGTGCGTTGCAGTACGCGATCATCGGAAAGGGATTCAGAGGTAGGAGTTCTAACAGCGGCCAATCGATCAGCGATCCGCCCGCCAAGAGCGGTCATTCCTCCAACTTCCGACGATGAGGAACACTCGATCGGTGCGCCCCGAGTCGCACTCTGTTCACAGGGATCTCAAGCCCGATAAGCTCCATCCCGTCTAGCAACGTCGGGATGCCTTCCCGCTGGCAAGAGAGAAGTGGCGGGAAATCACTTGCTACCGGCCCCGCCGACGATTCGATGCGGAGGAGAGTCGCACCGCTGACGTGCAGGTGACGGCCCCACTCATCATGCGTCAGCTTGCACGCTGTGCGTAAACGCTGTAACCAGATTCCATCACGCCTCGATATCTTGCACCATGGGAACCGTTTCGCGAAAGACTATCGCCGGTCTGGCGGACTGCGCCGACTCTGCACCAGTTCCCCCATCCATTCCAGATCCGACGTGCTCGCGTTGTTCAAAAGCAGCGACCCGGCATATGGCCCTTCACTACTCCTCAGGTACTCACGGAAGGAGGCCAGCGATCCGCCCAGCCACTGGCACGCTCGAGCTGATAGGCGAGCCCGAGCAGAACCCTCTCCTGCCCGAGCGACGCGCCAAAATGGCTGCCGATGGGAGCGTCTTCATCTGATACGTAGAGTGGCACGGACATCGCGGGCACTCCGGCAATGCTGTAGATCGGAGTGTAACCCGCAAGCTGTTCGGTCTCTTTGACCAGCCGCTCACGACCGAGGGTTGGTGCCAGGGTCGCCAGAGCGGGAGGCGGGATTGGCATGGTTGGGCAGAGCACCACATCGTAGGCTGCAAGGAAATTCCGCATTGACTGCCCTGCGGCATCCAGCGCGGTGATGGCATTTGGGACGACCTCCTCGGGGAGTGTTGCAAACCAGTCGATCAACTCGAGCGTAAACGGCTCCAGTTCTTGTGGTCCCGGTGCCCGCCCGAGAAGCGGAGTCATCATCCTCGCAAGCTGGGTCAGGCCAAATCCTGCGATGGCAAAGAACGAATCCGAGATGACCTGGCCGTCAATCTTGGGCGCGGCGACTGGCTGCAACTCATGTCCCAAACTCCGGCATAGCGTAATGGTGTGCTCCAGCGCTTGCGCAACCACTGGGGTGGGATTCTGCCCCATGAGCGTCTCGCTGTAGTAGGCGATGCGGAGTGGCCGTTCGATCGACTCTTGCACGTATCCAAGCTTTGGTCCGAGCGCGGGGTTGTCGACCTCGGTCAGCGATAGAAACAGCGCACTGTCACGGACGCTGCGACTTACACAGTGCTCGACCAACATGTCGTAGACAACGGCTTGGCCGGTAGAGGCACAACGCCCGCGACTCGGCTTCAGTCCAAACAGACCGCACGCGGAGGAAGGAATACGAATCGAACCGCCGCCATCGCTCGCGTGGGCGATGGGAATCATGCCGCTGGCCACCGCCACCACCGAACCACCCGAGGAGCCGGTGGCAGAGAGCGCCAAGTTCCATGGATTCCTGGTCACCCCTGACAGCAGAGTCTCTGTGCTGCCAAGCAGACCAAATTCTGAGGTCGTGGTCTTCCCAAGAGGAATCAGCCCCGCTGCATCAAGACAAGCGCTGTACGGTGAGCCTTGCGCGCTCAGGTTGTGACGAAACAGTCGCGAGCCCATGCGACAAGGCAGACCAGGATAAGGGAGCAGATCCTTGATCAGAAAGGGAACCCCACCCAGCACTCCTTGTGGTGGATGACGAGCACGCAGTCGGGCACCTTCAATGTCTAGGCTCTCGATTGCGTGTAGTCTCGGTTCAAGTGCCTCGATGCGCGCAATGGTTTCTTCGAGCAGTTCGAGCGCAGAGATCACTCCTGATTGTACAAGCTCTGCCTGTGCAACTGCATCCAATCGCCATAGCTCTTTCATGATGACACCACCCACTTGTGAAAACCGGCGAGGCCGGCCAATTGATAGCTCCAGAAGGCCGAAAACGCGGCGCGGATCTGCGACTCCTCTTCAAAGCGTTCGAGAATCGAGACAATGCTCCGCCGCGTGTTTTGAAAGATGCAGGTGAGAACGAGTTCGTCCGGAACAGAGAGGCTACGATGCTTGCGCTTTTGGCGTAGCTTGGCCGAGGTCGCAGCAAGAAGCAGGTTCACAAACTCTGCGCCGAATTCGGAGTGACGCGAGCCTTCCGCACGATCGAGAAGAATCACCACCTGCAAGCGCTGCTCGATCCAGAAGCGCAGCAGCTCGTCGGCCCTGTGGTGAGCATGGGCATCAAGCGCAGTCAGATCCGGCGCGTCCAGCAGAGCCGCCACCCTGCACCTTAGCAAGTGGCGAAATCTGTCCACAAATTCGTCGGTGACAATGGCCGAAAAGAGCGCCTCTTTGTTGTCACAGTAACGGTAGATGTTGCCGGTGGAGATCCCTGCGCGCTCCGCGATGGCGACCATCGTCGCCCGCTGATAGCCCTGCGCAGCAAATACCTGCACGGCCGCCGTCAGCAAACGGTTGTACAGCTCACGCTTCAGTATTTGGGCCATGCCAGCTCCTGTAAAATGAACTTTCCATTCATTTTATGGGTGTGTCAAGGCAAACCAGCGATCGGTATCGCGAGAGCCCCTCCGGTGCGGTGCGCACCATCAAGGGCAAGGGCTCCGCTGAGCCTGCTGATGGTTGGCTCTATTTGACGCCAGTCGGTACCAAGCCTAGGTTGGTGGCATCTAACTTCCGGCCACTACTGGCCAAGGACGTTTCCATGAATAGCTCGCTCCGACATGCTCCGTGGGTACCACCACTGCTCACGCCACTACTGCTGGCCCTGTCCGTTTGGACGGGATGTGGGGCCGAGCAAGGACCGGAGTGTCGTGCCTTCGTTGCCTGCGTCGCCAAGCTCGATGCCGTCAAGTTGACGCAGACCAACGTGTCACGATTTTTGCCCGAAGGCGCGTGCTGGGGCAGCGACAAGAGTGCACAGGTCTGCGAGTCATCCTGTAGACGAGGAGTGATCCAGCTCTTGGCTCAGGAACCACTCCTAGCTTGCCCCCAAGGAGTCACGCCATGACCTTCCGCAAGCTCTCCCGCTGCTTGCTTTTTGGCATGCTCACCAGTCTGCTGTTGCTGCGTGGTGATGAGGCCCAGGCTCACCTTCCCAACATCCTCCGGCCTGGTGAGGTGTTCCAGGTGCCCGATCCTCTGCTGAGCTTTGCGCTCTATGGTACGTTCTCGCACGCCGACGAGGTGTTCGAGGTAAGGCTCCAACCCGAGACTCCGCTCGCGGTTCCCATCGAGATCATGGTGCCCCGTCAAGATGCACTCACCAACCATCGGCCACTATTTGCCATCGTTGGCAAGGGGCTGCCCAAGGCCTCGGCCACGGAGTTGGCCCAGCTACCACGACCGCTTCCCGATGGCATGGGCGTAGTCCTGGGTCGCTACGAACGAGAAGACCGAGAGATCCTGTTCGAGAGCTTCTCGCGCCGCGTGCTGTACACAAACGGTGTGGTGGCCTATGTACTTCCCGCTGGCGATGTTCGCATGTGGGTGTGGTCGCCATCGGGAACCACCGGTAAGTTCGTGCTCGGCTTCGGGGTCGAGGAAGGCAAGCAAGACTTTGGCAACCTCATCGCCAACTGGGGGGACTATGCTTACTAAGGTCACCACGGTACTCCTCGTCCTGCTGGGACTCTCCGGACGCCCTGCTCTGGCGGAACAGAGTGCCACCGAAGCACCGCCAGCCGACCACCGCTTCACGGCGCAGCTCGGAATCGAAGCGACGGTAGTGGGCTTTTCCGTTGGACCACGACTGGATCTGCTCTACCGATTGGGAGGGCCAGGGTCGTTTAGCAACCTGCGGCTGACCGCTGGGGTCTTGGTTGGTCCCGAGTTCGTCTATCTGCCTGTTGGGCTCGGGTATCGCGCCGCCTTTCGGCCCACCAAGACCGTCCAGCCGCTGGTAGGACTGGGTACCGAGGTCCATCTGTTCATGGTCGCCGGCCACGTCTTTCGCCAGTGGGGCGTCGTCTACCTGGAAGCCGGTAGTGGGTTTGCTGTGACCCAGCGGGTCTCGCTCGGGGCCATTGCCACGGTCGATTGGGCAACGATCGGCGAGCCCGGACCCGGCCTTGCGGCACGTCTGTTTGTCGGCTACCGATTCTAGGCCCACGCTCCGTTACGTCCGGAGTTTGGCGCAACCGAAGCGCGAGGGTCTGTTCCCGAGAGGACTTTGACGCTATACTGCTTCCCATTCAGTCAGAGACGTTTCGAGTCGAATTCAGAGCCCTCTGGTTCCCATCCTCTGCCGATGGCGGTCAGGAGTGTTCGCCAAGCAGAGGAAGACCAAAGACTCGCGATCGATAGACTGTCGCCATGCGATGATGTCAGTGCTGTGGGAGGCGCATCCAGATGGTTCAGGTGGGGGACAAGATTGGCAACTATCAGGTCGTACGCAGCCTCGGCAGCGGTGCCATGGGCACGGTATACGAGGCGCAGCACGAGCAGATCAAATCGCGGGTTGCCGTCAAGATCCTCCACCCTCACTTTGCGCAGCACAGCGGCCTGCGGGGACGATTCTTTCAGGAAGCCTACACTGCCAATCGCGTCAACCACCCCGGTGTCGTCAGTGTCTTTGATCATGGGCAGGTGGGGGACTCTGCCTACATCATCATGGAGTATCTGGCCGGTGAGACGTTGCACGCACGCATGCGTCGCGGTGGCAAGCGGCTAGACCAGAATACTGCGCTGCGTCTGCTTCGTCAGATTGCCTGGATCTGCTCCGCTGCTCATCAACAGTCGATCGTGCATCGCGACCTGAAGCCTGAGAACCTGATGGTGATACCCGACCCGTTTACCTTCGGCGGGGAGCGGGTGAAAATCCTCGACTTCGGAATTGCCAAATTGCTCGATCAAGTGCGTCCTGCCGGACACTCCCAAGGGTTGTTTGGGACTCCGATGTATATGGCGCCTGAAGCCTGGGCGGGTGCCCAGAATATCGATCAGTCCGCCGATGTGTACTCGCTTGGAGTCATTGCCTACGAGCTGTTTGCTGGACGACCTCCCTATGAGGATGCGGAAGACAACATCGCTCGGTGGCAAGAGCAGCACAGTTGCTTCATTCCCCAAGAGCTGAGTTCTCTCGATGCCTCGATTCCGACCCGCATCAGTCAGCTCGTTGCACGGATGATGGCCAAGGAGCGTCAGCAGCGGCCCTCCATGTTGGAGGTTGCGCGCACCCTGGAACGGCTGGTTGGGGCCAATCTCCGATTCCGCGCTGGTGGCTTTGTTCGCGATGGAGAATTTTATCTGCGCCGTGCGGCAGATGAGACGCTGTTTCAGGCGTTACGTCGTGGTAAGGATGCGGTGGTGGTCGGCAGTCGGCTGAGCGGTCGTACCTCGCTGCGTGTCCGTATGCAACATCGATTGTCGGCACTCCGCGATGCGGAACATCCCGAAGGAATCCGCAGCAGCGTCATTGATCTGCTGGCCATTAGTCG
>CALLYL010000548.1 GCA_937859535.1 uncultured Myxococcales bacterium | reverse complement strand
CCACCCGAATCAGCAGTCCCTCTAGCTCGCGGACGTTCGATTTGATGTGGGTCGCCAAAAACAGCGCCACGTCATTCGGTAGCGCGATCTGGTCGAGCTCCGCCTTCTTTTGCAGGATCGCGACCCGCGTTTCTAGCTCCGGTGCCTGGATGTCGGCGATGAGTCCCCACTGGAAGCGCGAGCGGATGCGCTCTTCGAGATCCGGGATCTCGTGCGGGTATTTGTCGGCTGTGACGACGATCTGGCGGTGCGACTCGAACAGGGCGTTGAAGGTATGGAAGAACTCGTCCTGGGTTCGCTCTTTGCCGCCGAGATACTGGATGTCGTCCATCAGCAGTACGTCGGTGTTGTCGCGGTACTTGACCCGAAAATCATCGATTCGGCCCGAGCGCACCTGATTGATGTACTCGTTCATGAACGTCTCGGTCTTCAGGTACAGGATGCGCCACGTCGGGTGTTCGGCCTGGATCTGATGCCCAATGGCATGCAGAAGATGCGTTTTGCCGAGCCCTACGCCGCCGTAGATAAACAGGGGATTGTACTTGCCACCTGGATTGTCAGCGACGGCCCGGCTGGCGGCTGCGGCGAGCTGGTTCGACGGACCGATTACAAACGAATCGAAAATGTAGCGCGCCAGCAGCTCTTGACCGGGTTCGAGGCTCTCGGGCGATGGCTTGTTCTTGGCACCGGGAGAGTGGCGACGGGACGGCCCATCACTGGGACGGCTTGGGGCTGTGCGCGCTGGCTCAACGGGTTTGGCCTGCTGTTGCTGCCGCTGCTGCTTGGAATCGGCGACCTTGTTGTCACGGGCGCGGTCTTCCTCGCTGTTGCTGTCGTCGATCTGCCAGTGGATCTGGAACGGTTGGGCGCTGCCTTCGCCAATGACTTCGAGGACCACCTGCTGGTAGTGCGTCTCGAACCACTCTTTGATGAACTGGTTCGGGGCGAGCAGATGGATGTCCTGACCATCGACGTGCTGGCAGCGGATCGGGCGAAACCACAAATCGAAGTTCTGCGCCGATAGCTTGCGGGAGAGCACCTTCATGGCGTCGTCCCAAACCTCGGCCGATCCCGCCTGATGGCAGGGCGATCCCGAGGGGGTGCTATCGAGGGGCAGATCACTCAGCATGCAACAACTATCCACAGGGTTATCCACAGGTGTGGATAAAGTACGCCCATTACCGAAGGACTGGAGACGAGAGCACCCGAAGACCTCGGGCACGACGCAGAGCGTGATGGCCAAAAAAAGCAGCGATCGGCTCGCTTAGGAGGTGCCTTGCATACCAAAGCCGGGCCCGCAGCGGCAAGATCAAAAATCGTGGGCGACGGAAACTACGCAGCGGTGGTGCCAGCGATGGCACCGAAATGGCGCGGCCTGCAAAGTCGTGGTAGCAGGCAGTCTGTGCGCTCACAAACTTCGTACTTGGTCGTGATGATGTGCATGATGGGCGCGTTTGCCATCGTGCGGTTACAGCCCTTTGGGTTGCTACTGTTTCCTGGCAACCTCGTGGTGGGGGCCGCGCTGCTCGTTGGCGGTCTTGCGTTGGCCGCGAATCGCACGTTTTCGCTGGCGGTCGCGACGGGTGCGGCGCTTTTGACGATGGTGGGCGGCCTGCTCACGTTCGGCAAAGTGCGGGGTTTTGCGCTGCCGGGCTATCCCCTGATCTGGCTGGTGGTCGGGCTGTACGTCGAGATGCGGCTCATCGTGCATTTCCAAAATCTGCGAAGGCAAGCGCTGCAAAAGAAGCGGGAGCAGAGCGAGTCGAACAAAGACAAACTCGTCGCGGAGTCGCCGGAGTCCAAAGCCGAGGACCAGCCTTGAGCAGTGCCCGAGCCGGTCGGGTCGGCGTGGCGATCGTGAGTGGCCTTTGGTTCGCGGTCGGGCTTTCGGGGATGAGTGGCTGCGGTCGGAACAAAACCGCTGAGTCAGCCTGTGCGAGTTTGCGCGATGCGGTCCTCGAAGCCGACGGCATTGCTGTCTTCGACGCGTTACTGCAAAACACGCAGTGGTCGGTGTCGACGGTGCAGAAGCTCCATCGAGAGATGGGCGATTCGATCCACCACAGCTATCCGGCACAGGAACAAGCCGCTGTGCTGGCTCGACTGTATGCCGCCGATGCCGAGAGCGGTCGCGAGCTGTTTTTGCAACTCTACGCCGAGCGGTACGCGGCCGACTTTCGGGAGCGAGTGAGCGAACAGATGCCGGTGCGGACCGTGGGGCCGAAAGAGGCGACCTGTGGGCCGGAGTCGGGGCGGCCCTTTCGGCTGGCGCTGGGACAAGACGGCAAGTGGGGTCTTTCCGAGCTCGACCGTGAGTGGGAAGATGCAAAGCTACGTGCCTATCACGACCTGGAAACGGTCAAAAAGAACGTCGATTTATACAGGCGAGTCGGCACGGGCAAGTAGAGGGCTACGCGGGGCGATTCCTCGTGTCAGCCATTGAATCTGGAGGGTTGACGATGTGGAAGTCGAGGACGTCGATGGCGGTCGGCCCGCTCTGTGGGCTATTGCTGCTTGGCGGGCTTGGATTGTTTGGGAGTGGCTGTGCCGGAATGCGGGTCAGGCAGGTTGCTGGCTGGGAGGCTGAAGGCAACGAGAGCGCGCTCAAAGCGGCCCTTAGCGACAGCAGCGAGGAAGTCCAAGAGGCGGCGATCGCAGCGTGGGTGCGCTATGGCGAATACGATACGGGGCGGCCCTCGGTGTTGGCGTCGCTTGGGAGCAGTCCGGCTGAAGCGGCTCGCCAGGCGGAGAAGCGCCTGTTTGGTCAGCCTCCGAAGTCCGTGCCCGATCCCCATCCGGATGGAACAGCATCCGGTTCAGCGGTCATCTATTTCTACAGACCGAGCGGTGACGATGGCGAAGCGCGCTTGATGAGCATCGATGACAGCGAAAAAGTGCAGCTCAAGGCCGGTCGCTACTTTCGTTACGTCGCGGGCACTGGCAGCCATCGCGCCTGCGTCCAGCTTCCTGACGTCGAGGCTCCGGTGACCGATGACCCGTCCGACACCGGCGGCGGCATGCGCAAGGTCGCTCCGCAGTGTTCCACGCTGATGACCCCAACGGCTGGGGTCTACTTTGTGCGACAGCGTGCGCAAGGCAACAAGGGCCGACCGGACCTGAAGGTGATGCCGGTGCCACCAGGCCTTGTCGCGGTCAAAGAGCTGACTGCCGCTGATCGAGCCGATGGCGGGCGCTAGGTCGGTTGGGTCGGCCCCACATGGGGGATCGTGGCCAGAAACCGGCCAGTTAGGCTTGCCGGTGGAGCGGATGCCTCTTCAAGAGGAGGGGTCCAAAGTGATATGATGCCATGCAGTGTCTACAGGTCTGCCTCGCGACAAGATAGGTCCGTACCGTTTGGTACGGTTGATCGGCAAGGGCGGAATGGGGGCCGTCTACGAGGCCATCCAAGAGCCGATCGAGCGTCGCGTGGCCGTCAAGATCCTGCATGGTCGCTACGCGCAAGAGCCTGAGATCGCGCAGCGCTTCTTCAATGAAGCGCGGGCCGTCAACATTGTCGATCATCCTGGGATTGTGCAGATCTCCGACTACGGCCAGTTGCCGTCGGGGGTTGCCTACCTGGTCATGGAGTTTCTGAAGGGCGACACCCTCGGTCAAAGGCTCAAGGCCAACGGCGGCAAGCTGGCCGTGCCCGAGGTGGTGCGCATCTCTCGTCAGATTGCAGCCGCACTGGCCGCCGCCCACGAAAAGGGCGTTATCCACCGAGGATTTTTTCGGTGATTTAACTGACGGTAACTGCTGGTTTTTTTTTCGTGAGGAATCATGGTTGGGTATCGACCCCTCGCCGATCGAACGAGATGAGATGGCTGCTCGTCG
>CALLYL010000547.1 GCA_937859535.1 uncultured Myxococcales bacterium | reverse complement strand
ATCTGCGCTGAGCTTCGGCAATCGGCCCAATCGCGAGTCCAAGTGTGCAACAAGTAGATACTCCAACAGAACCACCGCATGGCCAATCGAGATATCCGCTGCTGTGTCCAGCGCCTTCCGCAGCTCATCGCCCGACATCGACTTGAGGCTTGCCAACGTGGCTGGGTCCGGTCTGGCCGCGCTCGACTTTGGGCTGGGCGTAGATTCCGTGGGTCTGTTGGTCGGTTTCCGCGAATCAAGTATGGTGATTGCCCGAATGCAGTTGGTGAGTAACTGTAGACCAGCAAGTGCCTCTTTGACTTCACTGTGCAATTTTGGATAGTAGACTGCGATACTCGAGACAGCGTCTGCGCATCGGGTCACCATCTCGAAAGCCCGCTGGTGGTTCTCTTGAGCTTGAATCCAAATCGCACGCCAAATATCGTCGTATGCTGGAGGAATTGTTAGCGCACAAAAGACCATTGCGACATTCGTGAGACCGTCCGTTTGAAGGCGTTGTACGTGGCGCAGATCAGTCTCAATATCAGATGCCGTTCGTGCTCGCGCCTTCTTTGCGGCTTGTTGCTCAGAGTCATAGCTCATTTCAGGCTTCCTTTCATCACTCGGGTTTCCCTCATATCTCCAACTTTCCAATGAAGTCCTTAAACTGACGCATCGTGGTCCTGATCTGTTGCGCTCCGCCGTCCTGCAAATAGGCATTGGCATGGCTGGAGTTTTCAGGCTT
The DNA here is from genome assembly GCA_937859535.1 of uncultured Myxococcales bacterium. Lineage (GTDB taxonomy): Bacteria > Myxococcota_A > Polyangia > Palsa-1104 > JAEUJZ01 > JAEUKA01. The sequence continues at coordinate 2,982 of CALLYL010000547.1, read as the reverse complement.
GAATACTCCCCGCGTCACCTCAATAGCCATGGTGACCGTATCGGGCTGAAGACTCATATCGACTCTGATCTGTGCCAACTCCTGCTCGGGCAGTAGAGTGAACGAAACCGTGACGGTGGGCGGAGTCGCGTCGGGAGCTGGTCTGATGTGTGCTGGTTCTATAATTTGCATATGTCCCCTCTTGTGTGTCAGCTGTAAAACTCGACGCCGTCGATTGCCCCGATAAGACGCCCCCAGCTCTTCCGAATCTGGTTGGCATCCTTTTCGTATCCCAATAGACGGGCTTCCTGTTTTGTGAGTGCAAGACCGCGTGCCTTGATCTCAGACTCCGTCAGTCCAGTGGCGAGCCGTCGTTTCTCTCGCGCACGCTCGCCGATGCGATAGGCTGCGTCCTGCTGCTTCGGCTCGAAGAATGCTCGCGCTGCCGCCAGTTTCGCAGGGTGATTGCCCTCTAGGATTTCCCTGACGAGCATGCGGTCTTGCGGCCTCGCCGATTCGTCGGTCGCAACAGGCCGCTTCCCGCCGGGCCAGCTTCGCCGCCCTTGCGGACCAAACCCTGAGCCTGCCGTGATTCGGTCAAACAGGCTCTCGCCTGGCTGGCGTGCGTTGAGCTGACTCCAGACTTGCTCGATGTGTAGCGCCTGGCTACCATGAGGGTTCTCGGAGGCCAACATTCGAGCGGCAGCCTCTACATCTTGGTCATCGTAGGCCAGTATCAGCGCTCTGCGCCTGGGTGGCGGAATCGCGGCCACAGTTGCAAAAGCCGCCACGAGGCCAACCACCCCAACCACGAAAAGCGCTGGCACTACTGCGCTTATTTTGCGATTGGCCATAGCGTTCCAACTGTCTTATCCAGTTCTAGTACCGCCTTGTCAGCCATTTAGCCGTCCCCTTTTAGGCAGACATCCAGAGCAGACATCAGCATTCCCAGTCCAATTTTATGTACTCGGTTCAAGTGCTTCGCATTCTCGAGTTCGAGTCTGACTGCCCGCAGCTCGGTGGGTGAGACAGCGCTCAAAAGCAACATGGCGTCCTTCAGCGATGTGGCGGCCATCTCTCGGTATCGCATCGCGGCTTCCCAGTGGGCCAGTGCTTCGGCTGTGTCTCCTCGACTCTTGAACGTGATCACATGGCTCAGCTTCTCGAACGCCAGGTCCGTGTCAGCCCAACCCTTTTCGAGCAGCTTGTTGCAGGTCGATCGAGCGCTCATGTAGACCGACTCCGTGGACGAATCGGTGCCTGATGCGGAGTCTGTGCAACTGAGCCCTTCCTCCTGATCTCCTCCCGAATCCAGTCTCGCTGCGCCTCGGTCCCTTCGAGTCTGGACAGCAAGCGGCTCAGGAAGTGGCGCGGATCGTCTGTGCCAGAAGGAGAGCGCTCACCGGGTCGCAGTCCGAGCACTGCAAGGGAGGGCTTCTTCGGTCGCTCTGCGCAGCTTGCCCAGCACTTCCCATCTTCGCAGGGAGACTCCAGCCACAGATCACAAGAGCGGCAGTAGACAGCATCGTATCTGTCGGACAGCTCGCCGGAATGTTTGCATCGCGGACAAATCATAGGAATCTGTTTCCTCTTGTCTTGGTGAACATCGACGCTAGACCGGCCCCAGCGCGACGTTGATCGCCGCACCACCCGTCAGGTTGGCTGCTGTGATTCCGGTATCTGCGCCAAACGTATTGAGCCGATTGACAACGGGAATCGCGGCCCCCGGATTTCCCCAGAACATCGCCGTGCCTGCTGTCCATGCCGTTGCTCGGAAGACCGACAGGAGTGCGGACAGCGCAGTCACATTCGCCGTTGCGTTGCCAGTCGCGAGCACGAAGCGAATAGGGACCGCCGTGCTGTTGAGGATGAACTGCGTGCAGCGCAGCATCGACAGCGTAATGGTTCCCGGCACGACCGAGGTACTCTTGGAGCCGTCGACTTGCACATTCCCTTCGAGATTGCAGTCGGTCATCGTCAGCGCACACGGCTGCGGCTGTAGCGCACTCGGCCCGATCTGAATCACAGCGGGCGACGTGACAATTCCCACGGGCGGTCGATTCCACAAGTCACAGCGACTCGCTTCGACAGATCCGGACAACATTCGGAGCGCGGGAGCAGCGAGGCTGGTGGAGCGGAGGCGGCAGTCCGTAAGGAGCACCTGACTTGTGCCGGTTCCTGATGTGAATGTGTTGTCTGCGAGCAGAGCTGGAACAGGGCTTTCAATGGCGACATCGAAGAGAATCAGCTTTTGGCTGCTGCTACCGGTGAAGTGGATTCCAGCAGTCTTGCCCGCAGGAACGAAGATGCTGATGCCAGACCATGTTGCATAGGTCTTCTCGCGCACTCCTCCTTCGAGCGTCAGATTGCAGGTCACTTGCCCGCGCACAATCGTCGAAAAGTGTCCCAAGCGATCGAACCCGAGGACCGCAACGTGCTTCTTCAGCACGACATCCCCGGTGTAGTCGCCCGGCAGGACCAGCACGAGAGCAGGATCGGACTCTGTTCGCTCTCCAAGTGCTACCGCTGCGTCAATCGCTGCTTGCACCGAAGCGTAAAGCGGAGCGCTCCCACCTGGCGTGACGACAAACACATCGGGCCAGAGTGGTCCTGGTGGACCCGGAAGTCCCGGTGCTCCTGGTGCTCCAGGAAGGCCGGGAACTCCATTCGCACCACTATCCCCTTTTTCTCCACTGGCCCCAGGTTCTCCGGTAAAACCTTGCTGACCGGACTGACCCCGCAGTCCCGCCTCACCGCAGTCCCCTTTCTCACCAGGAGGGCCGCGAAGACCTGGCAGTCCCTGCGTTCCTGGGAGTCCTGCTGGCCCCTGTCGACCCTCTCTTCCGCGAGGGCCACTTACCCCGGACTGGAATCCCAGACGAGTACAGACCAAGAATACGATTGCTTCGAGTTCGTCGTTGGTCATGGTCCCCCCGAACCATGAAAGTTGTTAACCTACGGAGGGTTGCCCTGAGTCGGGGCGTCGCCGTCCCGACTCGGCTT
>CALLYL010000546.1 GCA_937859535.1 uncultured Myxococcales bacterium | reverse complement strand
GCCACCTCTTCTGCGCGGTTTGGAGTCCCTCCGTGCGCGGCTGAACCAGATGCAAGCCTACGGCCTGGTATTGCTGGAAGCGCTTGCGATCCGCCCAGGACCGATCCAGCGCTTCATGCTATCGACTCATGAGCGCGCCCTGGCCACGCTGCTGCAAAACCCTGTGCTGCGCACCTTGGATCGCTCCGCTCCACCGCCGCGCATCGGCATTGTGGGAGGCGGTCTCTTTCCGCGTACCGCACTGTTGTTTGCCAGGCTTCTGCCTTCAGCGCAACTGACGATCATCGATGAAAGCGCGGCCCATGTGAGCTGCGCGAAAGCGACTCTGTTACAACACGGAGTCCGTTCCTCTCAGCTCACGTTTGTGGTGCAGCGCTATTGTGCAGAGCGCCACCGTGACTTTGATCTGCTGGTGTTTCCACTGGGCTACCTTGGGGATCGAGAGGCGCTGTACCACGTTCCGTTTGGCGATCCTCCCCGACTGATCCATGACTGGTTCTTTCGTCGAAAAGGACAGATCGGTATCAGCATCTCGCGCTGGATCGGAAAGCGGTTGAACGTGGCTCTTCCGGATCCCCAACTTCATTCGCAGACCCATTCTGTGTCGCTGCGGAGTGCGTCATGAATCTTCATCGGTCGGCCGCGTTTCTTCGTACCTATCACCTGCTGCCGCATCGGCTGCTGAATCAAGCCTGTGCGCAGTTAATGACAGCGAAAACACCGGCGTTTGCGGTGCAGGCGGCGATTCGATGGTGGATTCGCAGTGCTGACATCGACATGTCGGACTTTGCGAGCGTTCCCTACCAAACCATCGAAGCGTTTTTTTTGCGCGAGCTCAAAGCGGGAGCCCGGCCGATTGCCGAAGGTATCGTCTGTCCCGTTGATGGCGAGGTGTTTGCGACTGGAGCGATCGCTGCTGATTCCCGATTATCGGTCAAAGGTCAGGTGCTTTCTCTGTCGCGGCTCGTGAACGGACACGGACATGCGGCGTCGCTGACGGAGTATGAAGGCGGATGCTACGTCGCGATCTTTTTGAGCCCACGTGGCTATCACCACATCCATGTTCCGGTCGCGGCCGAGCTGGTACGCAGCCAGTGGATTCCCGGTCGCTACTTTCCGCAAAACGCCGTGGCGTTGCAGCACATTCCTTCTGTGTACGAACGCAACGAGCGCGCCGCTCTGTTTTGGCAGACCTCGCAAGAACAAGGAGCGCAACCGTTCATCACGGTGCTGGTCGGTGCCAGCATGGTCGGCGGCATTGAGTTGGAAGAGCTGCCACAGTCCGCGTGGCAGACCGCGCACGGAACCGAGTATTCACGATGGTATGAAAAAGGGCAGCGGTTCGCTCACTTTCGTTTTGGCTCGACCGTGGTCGTACTGTTCCCCAAAGGGATGGTAGAGCGGCTACGGGTGAAGGTGGGAGATGCGGTGCTGATGGGACAACCGCTGGCGGATCCTAGTGCGCGGTAATCAAGAGCCGCTGGCGATAGAACCAGGCCCGAAGATGGGCTCTGTAGCGTCCCACTAGCTCGGGATGCAGCGATGACAGGTCGGTTCTTTCTTCGGGATCACGCACCACATCAAAGAGCTGCGCTCGACCGGTCTCGGATTCATCGATGAACTTCCAGGGACCATGACGTAGGCCGACTTGCTCCAGGGTATGATCGGTCAAGAAGCGCGGTACAGAGTCCTCGGACTTGCTGCGCAGAAGTGAGTGTCCCTGATACTCGCTAGGGACCGGCAGTCCCGCGAGATCCAGCAGAGTCGGAGCGATGTCCATGATGCTGCCCGGTTGTTCCAGTGGTTCGGGAAACGGGGTTTCCTTCTGATCCGTGATTCCCGGAAGATGAATGAACAGAGGCACTCGCAGATTCTCGTCGTATAGGTGCAGCGTGTGACCAAAGTTCCCTTCGTGCTGATGGAACGCTTCGCCGTGATCAGAGGACACCACGAGCAGTAACTTCGACATTCGTCCACGTGCGCGCAGTCCGCGCAGTAGCTCGCCAAGCGCTTCGTCGCCTAGATGCAGATCGTTGCGATACTGATCGAGTTCAGTGCGTGGCAAAAATGGCTGCGAGCGATGCTTGGGACCAGGCGAGTGATACGGATGGTGTCCCGTGATCGGTAGATACATGACAAACGCACGTTCGTTTTGCGACAGCGAATCAAAGAAGGCGAGCACACTCTGTACGCTTGATGCTTCATCGACTCCAAAGCTGGTTGCATGCGCTCCTCCGATCGCTTGGGCGTCTTTGGCCACTGTGAAGCCGCGATCGGCCACGATGCCATCCATTCCTAAATACAGAAACCAGCCAGAGTGAACCATCGCGGTGCGATAACCGGCTTGTTGAAAGCGCAGACCAATGCTCGGGCAAGGTAGGCGGGCCTGGGTATAGCGCGCCGCAGTGGTGTGGGCTGCCGGGTTCATGGAGCACAGGGTAGAAAAGAGTCCTTTGATGCTCTCGGGATAGGCTGCGTAAATGGAATCAAACCGGAGACTGCGGGAGGCCAGCGTGCTGAGGTTTGGCATTGGATCTTCGGCGGCACCATAGGGACGGAGATAGCGTGCAGCCGTTGATTCCAGCACGACCCACAGCACATCTCGATCCTTCGCCGCACCTAGCAGTGATGATAGGTCCGGACGATGGGCAGATGTGATTTCCGCGGGTTCGTGGTGAAGCGTCGGAAGTGGCGGTACCTCGATCGCTGATGCTGCACCATGTGAGTCACGCTGTAACAGCGTCGTATAGATGATCGCGGAGAGCGCGTTGCGGGACAATCCGCGCAGCATGACCCACGGGCGTGCCACAAACCCCAGCCCCACCACTGCTACCGCCAAGGACCAAAACACAAGTCCAGTGGGAAAGAAGCGGGGTCGATGCAGTCGTGCTGTTAGAAACGGCAGCAGCAGCGCAGTGACCAGCACCGTACCGACTCCAACGACGTTGCCGATCGTGACATAGACAGCCAGAGAGTCAGCCAGGGCTGCATCGGCGGCGTGCAGGATCGGAAACGTGAGCGGAGTGCCAAACATGCGCATCACCGGAACGTTGCTCGCGACATAGATCGCAGCGATGGTGTACAGCAGCCACTGTATCCACTCGCCACGGCCCCGGAGCGTACGTGAAACCAAGGTATCCACAACGGTCCAGAGTCCGGCAACAACCAGATCTTCTGCGAGCAGGACCGGGATCGAAAACAGACCCAGTTTCCCACGGCTACCGTCGATTGCACGCAAGGTCAAGACCACTAGTTTGCAGACCACCATCACGCCGAGGAGTGCCAGCCCACGCCGAGCAGCTCGGAGCGATAGGTCGCAGTTTGTACCCCTTCGGTGCGGAGGCGAAGGAGACGGTGGAATCGAGTCGGTAGGATTCCTGTGTCGATGCGCCGGGTTCACTCTTTGCTGATAGCACGTACGGAGGCTCAACGGTCACAGTTGCTGCGCTTGGGAATCGTGTACCAACTGGTACGGAATACCTGTGCGCGGTCCTCGGCACTTACCCGCGAGGGTGGTTGCAGGCTGGAATTTGCAAGATTTGCAGATTTTGTTGGATCGGAATTGTCCTCCTGGTGATAGATTGGGAATGGGTTGAGTGGGGTACTTCTTCGACGGGAAATCTGTCGCAGAGAGCCAAGTAAATGGCAAAAGTACGTGACACCACGGAGTTATGGCGACGCAAGGGGGTTCGTATGCGAGACGATCTTGCGACTGCTCGTCTGTCGAGGGAAGAACGATGGGGAGGACTCTTCGCTCCGGAGCGGATACGATGGCGGCCGTGGCTGTGGGGACTGCTGATAGGGTTCTGTGTTCACGCCGGAATGAGTGCCGCCACTCCATCCTCCGCGAGCGCGGAAGAGCGTCGCAAGCCAGAGCGGATCGCGGCAGTCATTGGGAGCTGCGGATCGAAGGTCAAATCGACTGCGATCGCCGATGTACCTGCCGTGCTGCGGAGTGCACTTCTCAAAGAACTGCGGGCCTCTGCGGCGATCCGGGTGTTTGAAGACTCGCGCAATGCCAGCTTGATCGGCGCTGGGTACAGCATCGATGGCAGCGTCACCCAACTGTCACGCCGCACCAATGCCCAAGGGGATATCGAAGTCAGTGCCGATGTCAGCTTGATTGTCTCGGCGCTACCGGGGAAACGGGTCGTGGGCATGGTGTCGGCTGGCGCGACGGTGATTGGATCGGCTACGGCGGATACTCGGTTTGCCAGCCTGCTGTTGCAGAGCTTGCAACAGGAAGCGATCCAGCAAGCGGTTCAGCAGGCCACTGTGAGCTGGGTGGAATCGCTGGAGCGAAAGAATCTGCGCAAGGCGAACCCCAAGCTCGTGGCGATGCGCTAGGCGGATTGGCGTCAGAGCCGGACGGGGGTTTGGTTCCAGCTAACTTCCGGTCGACTCTACCGGGAGATTGGGAACCGGACTGAGCTGATCTGGTCGACAGTCTTCAAACAGATACCATTGTCTGATGGGCACTCGTGAACCGAGCCGGGCAAAGAGCGGAGTCCACAGCCACTCCCCATACGACGACAGAGTCTGCCTGCACAGACGACGGGCCGCCTTCACCAGTTCCGGATGATACTGTGGACTTGCGACCACGAAAATGTGCGGCTGGTAGCGGGCCCGTTGCAGCTCCTCGGCCAGCGTGGTGTCCCGTGCTAGTTCCGTCCGATGTGCCGAAGGATGATCGTAGAAGGCCGTCGGCAGGTCTGCTTGTACAAAGGGAGACTCCAAATGATTCGTTACACAGGAAGAGGCTCCGTCCCACAGCTCGACCGCAGCGTGACGCTGCTCCACGCGATTCCAGACTTGCCCCAAAAAGGCGACGTCTCGATTCTGGGGCAGCAGGGCCAGCGTCAATCCTACCGGCAGATTCAGGAGCACAAAGGGAGTGCGAAGCTGCCGCGCCCATTGTGATTTCGATAGCACCCCATCCCAGAATACCGCCAACAGCAAAGGCAACATCCAGTAGATGCTGACGAAGAAGCGCAGTTCTTTGTGGGCGATGACACAGTGGACCAGGAGAAAGGGCCAGATGGCCCAGGTGAGCGGCTGCCGACGTTGCGTCATGAGGTACCACAGCGCCGCAGCGAGCAGAACCAAGCTAACCGGAGGGAATGCCAACACCCAAAAGCCGAGCAGCTCCCACAACGGAGAGGTTCCGTAGTGGCTGGCAACGTCTCCAATGATGTTCACTCGAAAATAGTTCCATGGCGTCAGCGTCGCGGTTCCATACCCCCACCAATCGAGCAGGCACAGGCCTACGAAGAACAAGCTAAACAGACCGCTCTGTAGGACCAGCACAGAGATGCGCTCGCGGGCCTGAAACAGGAGCCACAGACCAAAGCCCAGGACCAGGAATCCGGCCTGAAATCGGCAGTGAAAAGAGAGTGCAAACAGGAGCGTAGCCAGGGGCAAGCTGAATCGGATCTGCGAGAGCCGTCGGCCCTCTAGTTGCAGAGCCACTCCCGCATAAAAACAGATAGAGGACCACGACTCGCTGGTGTGGCGGACCCAGAGGATGGGCACAAACCACAACACGGCGAGCAGGTGACGAGCGTAGGACTCCTGACGCTCCGAAATGTAATCAGACAGTCTGAGTGCGCGCAGAAAGTACAGAGACGACGCCAGTGCCCCGAGCACGGTCAGTAGTCTCAGCACAAAGGTCTGCGTCACCGGACTGTAGATGTGAAGGCCGCGCAGAGTCTGTAATACCACCAACGTGGCTGCGGGCAGTGTCCAGGGACGGATCTTGGCGGCAAACTCCCACGGCAGCATCGACTCTGGTGTCAGTCCTGCTTTGAAGTTCGCAAACTCTAAAATCTG
>CALLYL010000545.1 GCA_937859535.1 uncultured Myxococcales bacterium | reverse complement strand
TAGGCAGAGAGCACCACGACGTCTCCGAGAGTTTGAACGACTTGGCGATTGTGTTGGATGACTTGGGAAGGTTCGACGAGTCGGAGCCGCTCTACTATCGCTCCTTGGCTATTCGCGAAAAGAACCTCGGTCCGGACCATCCGGAGGTTGGGACTTGTCTGAACAATCTGGGATGGCTGCTACACGCGCTTGGCCGGTTAGAAGACGCGGAGCCGATGTGCCGTCGCGCGATTCAGATCTATGAGCGCGCCCATGGTCCCGACCATCCCGATGTTTCTTATCCGATGCATCTGCTGGGGGCCGTGCTCCTTGACCAAGGGAAGCTCGCTGACGCAGAACCCTTGCTTCGCCGGGCGCTCGCCATTCGGGAGAACACATTGCCACCTGGCCATCCCAGAATTGAGCAATCACGAAAGGCATTGGACTCCTTGCTTGCCAAGCTTGGCGGAGGCAATGGATGAGCTTCGACTCGCTGGTATTGAATCCTGTTCGGAAGTTCCTCGATCGCCGCGTAGAGGTGCCGGAGGGGGCATCCTGGGCCGTCGAGAGAGAAGGTGATAAGACGCGCCTGATCTTGGAGGTGAGCGCCTCGAATCTGAGCAAGAACCTGCAGGAGGATCTTGCGGCCACCCCTAGCTTCCTGTTGTGCCTGGCCTATTGGCTGGAACGCGCGACTGGCCATCCGACGCTGTGCGAACTGCGTGTGACCGGAGTCGCACCGAAAGACGGATCGGAACTGCTTCACTGGCGGCGTGCACTGTTTGTGATCGAGCAACTCGAGCGGGCTGTGCCGCGACGACTGACTGTCAAATCACCAGCACACTGGCAGTGGCCGAATGCTCCTATTCTGAACGCCGCGCAAACCGACCGTTCGAATGATGCGGAGGGAGGATCCCGTCCAGAACATATCCTTGAAACGGACCTCTGTCAGTCCGATGCGGCTCGCTTGGCCTTTTCGCGTCAGGTCGCACCGGTCCTCCAATTCAAGCGCCAACTCCCAGTGGGGCTCTTCAGCGGTGTCGTCAGCAAAAATACCCACTTTACGCCAGGCAACAAGAGCCAGGTCGATCTGTGGACCTGCTCCCCGGATGGAGACACACTCCATCTGTTCGAGCTGAAAGCGAAGGGAAACGCTCAGGTGGGTATCCTTCCGGAACTGCTGTACTATGTCCGCCTGCTCCACCATGTGCGGACAAATCTCTCAATTAGAGGGGACGACTCTGTTCTTCAGGTGTTGCGGGCGACCAAGCGAATCGTTGCATGGATGGTCGCTCCGAAAGTGCACCCCTTGGTGTACTGCCAGGGAGAATCTCCCCTTGTTTGGCTGAACGACGGAATGAAAGAAGACGCCGTCGAGATGCGAATTCTCCCAATTGAACTCGACCAAGATGGGAAGTGGGCACGGTGGCGGGTCGAGGAAAAATGGCCGGGCTCTCCATCCTAGGGCGCAAACCCCACAGGGTGACATGAACCAGCACTCGGTGACCTCGGCGGCGTCAGAACAGAGAGATATGGGACGCTTCCTTTCGGTTGTCCCCAAAAAAAATGAGCTCGGTACGTCACGTTGCCGCGAGGTACCGGGCTCTGCCCACCCCTATCCCTGTTGCGAGCAGTTCACCAGCTTGTCGACGGCTCCTTGCTCCCTTGTATGATTGTCGTCTCGACGGACGGCCACCGTTACGTCTCGCTGGCGAGCCCGAAAGGCTGGCTGATCACTCGGCGGGGGCTGCAATTGACAACCTCCGGGCAGGCTGTTGTTCGACATGGACCGATTCCACTGTCGACCGCTCACTGGGATCTATTCCTCAGCATTGAACAGAGTCCGTCGCTAGTTCGGAGAATGAGGAATGACCGCTGTGTCTTCAACGGAGAGACTGCTGTGCCACACTCCGCCGTTTGCAGAAGACACGATTCAGGCGCAGAACTGCTGCTGAGGGTGAGTCAAAACGTGGTCGTCATCCGTGGCAGCACAACTCCCGACGCCTCATGACAAAGTAGCACCTGTGGGTGCGAGCCGATCCCGGACTTGACAGTCCGTTCGCGACCGATTTCCAGCGTCTCTCTGCGCAGTGCTGCGGTAGCGGTCGGCTCCTAAACGACTGCCAGAGGTACTACAAGAAGCCATTCAGGCGCACATGCAAGGCATCCAAGAAGCGCTTCGTGGCGGCGCTCTGGGGGGATGATTCATTGCCAAACCGACCGGTAGGCGGTGGTCACTTCCGTTATCGTTCGCAGCGGAGTTGAGATTCCGAACGAGGAGCGGATGGAACGGGAACGCATCCCATCTGCTTGCCCATCGAACCGTTGCGTTCGCGTTGAATGGGCTGTGAGTCACTCCCA
>CALLYL010000544.1 GCA_937859535.1 uncultured Myxococcales bacterium | reverse complement strand
GGCAACGTGCGTAGCGACCGCAGATAGGCTGCCAGCATCTTGCACTCTCCGCGATCGAGTCCCATCTCGACAAACGGCCACGGACCTCCACCGTGGGGCAAAAACACGACCGGCATCCGCATCCCATGCGTCTCACCAGCCGTCGCCGCCGTGTCGCTACTCCATCGATCTACCATCGCCATACTCGCCCCTTCCCCTGCCGCCTTGCGGATGAAGCCCGGCTGAAAACATCACGTAGCTGGCAATTTATCTTGTTATCCAAATTGCACCAGTGGGCTTGTGCGCAACACACTGGTGCAATTTTGCTACGAATCACGGGCAAGCAGTGGACGCGACACGCAGGTCCAGTAAACCCACCCACAAAACAGGAGCTGAAACGGCAGCCGCAGCCACAGCACCCAGGTCGGGCCACCGGGACTCACCGGGTTGATACCGGCCACTGCACTGTAGATGTTGGCGGGAAACACCGCGATGAGCAGCGCAATCAGGCCCCAGCCAGCCAGCCGTCGCACGGGTGGCAGCAGGACGCCGACGACACCCAGGATCTCGGCGAGACCACTGATCCAGTTGAGCAACTCCGGAGCGGGCAACTGCGGCGGGATGATCCGTAGATAGAAACCGGGATCCCGAAAGTGATTGTAGCCAGCCATGACAAAAAACAGCGCCAGCAGCGCTCGCAGCACGATTCGCACGGTTTCGATCATCGAGATTCCTCTTGGGAATGGTCAGACTCATGAGAGTCTACGGCCAGCATACTCGCGGGAGTCTACAGCCAATCAAGCGTTGCTCCCAACCAAGTAATCAAACAAAACTCCTGACCATTACTTCTTCACCGGAGGCACTCCGTGGATCGGCATCCCCCTCGCACTACCAGCGAAGAGCTGGACCTGTACATCCGCACTTATTACTCCCTGCTGCGTAGTTCCGGGGAAGTCCGGGTTCGCGCCTTCGAGGAAGCCCACATCTATAGCAACTCCAGCTTGCATGAAGGGAGTCGTGAACCAGCCCCCGATGTTGCAGCGTTTGCCTATAGCTCGGGACGACTTCCTGCGTGCATCCTGATGGTACGACGGATTGTCTTAGGACAGTCCCACGAACACTTTGAAGCAGCGGGTCTGCAAGTCCGCGATTGGCAGTCTGTTACCACCCGTGGGCGACGACGCCCGCTGCGCTGGGATGGCGGAGAGACTCTGGCGGCCTTTGTCACCAGCATCAGTGACATCGATGATCTGGTTCCGATCTTGACCGCGTTTCAGATTGAATGGAACAAGCTGCATCACCTGCTGTCTCGTAGCGAAATCGGAAGACGACTCGCAGACTGCGCACACGTGGTAGGAAAAGTCACCCATGGGGCGGATGGGAATCCGGGGCAGAGTGCCGAGCAGAGCCCTGATGAGCCGATCGAGCTCGATCTAGAGGAACTGGCCACTGTACTGTCGCTGGATGCCGGTGGTATGAAGTCGCTGCGAGCGGCGCTTGGTGAGTCTCTGTTCGATGGCCTATGTCAGGTATCGCGCCGCGAGCTGGACCTGCGGGTCCGGTTGCTGGTGGGTTCCTATTCGCAGTATCAGCGGGCGGCGCAGCGCTGGTGGAGTGGCATTGAACCGCAGTATCTACGAACCACTCCGCCGCGTCGTCCGCCGGTCTACTTTGTTTCATCGAATTCCCACTCCGTCGTCAATCTCCTCGGTGGGTATGCCCGGCTGCATCGTCAACAGCTTGTCCGGTTCGCACAACAGCGGAATCCCGAACACCTGGCAGAGTCCCTACAGGACGCAATCCAAAACGGGAATGACGCCAAAGCAGACAACCTGCTGTACTACCTGCTGAGATCGTTTCTGCATGACCCGTTCGGAGCCCCGCACCGGGAAGCCGTCCGAGAGTTTGACTTCGAGAGCGGCATTCAGTCCGTGGAAAGTCCGGGCCGAATCGACGTCAGCGCCCAGCTTGTGCGGGTCGGTGCGCTCCAGCAAGACCGCATTGATCCTCGTCTGCTCACTCCAGAGCTGCGTAGCTCTTTTTCGCTGCTGCACAAGAGTGATGCGGTGATCATGAACATCGACTATCCGCTGGGAATGGCGGCCTATCACCTGTTGTCACGGCTGGCCCAAGGAGTGGGTGAGGTGCGCGGAATCTACGTGATGGGCAAGGCGGCCACTCTCAACGGACGGGTTGGTGATGTACTGATCTCTTCGGTGGTTCATGATGAGCACTCCCGCAACACGTATCTGTTCCGGAACTGCTTTGCCAGTAGCGATGTCCAGCCGTATCTGGAAGGCGGCACGGTGCTCGACAATCAGAAAGCGCTCACGGTACGCAGTGCCTTTTTGCAAAACCGAGCCTATATGGGCGGCTTCTATCACGAGGGCTACACCGTACTTGAAATGGAAGCCGGTCCGTATCTGTCGGCGATCTACGAGATGGTCAACCCCAGTCGCAATCCGCAGAACGAGATCGTGCATCTGTCAAACTCCACACCGTTTGAAGTCGGACTTTTGCACTACGCGTCAGACACGCCCTACTCACGCAGACAGAGCCTGCTGTCCAAGAGCCTGAGCTACTTCGGCGTGGAGAGCACCTACGGCTGTGCGATCGCGATCCTGTCACGCATCCTGCGCAGCGAGCTGTCCCGTCTAGCCGCCACGAGCTAAGCCTTGTTTGTAAGTGGCGCTCGATCCACACTCTTAAGATGCCGCTGCACCCTCAAATCAAAGGCTTCCTTGACATGCTCCGCGCTGCAAATCTGCCGCCGTACGAGCAGTCCACCCCAGCGGACGCCCGCGCCCGCATGGACATGATCGGAATGCTGGAGAGTCCGGCGGAGCCCGTCTCTGTGGTGCGTGACTTTACGATAGCAGGACCGCAACAGGAGCTTCCGCTTCGCCTCTACTCCCCCACATCGCTCAAGCAAATGGGTCCGCAGCCTGCTCTCGTCTACTTTCACGGTGGCGGCTGGGTGATCGGTAGCATCACCTCGCACGATAGACTGTGTCGGGCCATCGCGAACGCGGCTGCCTGCATCGTAATCTCTGTGGGGTATCGACTGGCTCCTGAGCACAAATTCCCAGCAGCGGTGATCGACTGTGAAGCCGGATTCCGGTATGTCGCGACACATGCTGCGGAACTGGGAGTCGATCCGGACCGAATCGCCGTGGGCGGAGACAGTGCCGGAGGAAACCTCGCGGCGGTGGTGGCAGTCCGAGCACGCGACAGTGGGGGTGTACAACCCAAAGCCCAGCTCTTGATCTATCCAGCAACTGGCCACGGAATCGAAACAGCGTCGAGAAAGCGATTTTCGGAAGGGCACCTACTCACCAGCGGTACCATGCAGTGGTTTGCGGATCACTACCTACGCGATACCAATGATGCCTATAGGCCCGAGGCATCCCCCCGCTTGGTTGAAGATCTATCCGGACTCCCTTCGGCGTATGTGCTTACCGCAGAATATGATCCACTGTGTGATGAGGGTGAAG
>CALLYL010000543.1 GCA_937859535.1 uncultured Myxococcales bacterium | reverse complement strand
CGATCAAAGTTACAAAAGTGTCAGGGAGGCTCCCTGGGGGTGTTTGAAAAGTTACAAAAGTGTCGGGGAGGCTCCCTGGCGGCGTTTGCATGGTGTTCCGCTGCGCAGGATGGCCCCGGCAGCGTGCGACAAGTTCGAGCGGCGCAAGGGTGCGTCCCTGGGGGTGTTTGAAAAGTTGGCAAGGAGTCGGGGAGGCTCCCTGGCGCGGTGCGGCGAGCTTGGGCGGCGGCGGGGTTAGGCCCGGCCCAGCAGGAAATAGGTGGCGAGCAGGCCTTTGCCCTTGATCGGGATTTTGCCGCGATGCTCGAAGCGGAAGCGGTCGCGGAGGCACTCGTAGGTAGAGTCGGCGACCTGGATGCGACCGGGTTCGCCGGAGGACTCCATGCGGCTGGCGACGTTGACGGTGTCGCCCCACAGGTCGTAGACGAACTTGCGAAAGCCGATGACGCCCGCGACGACTGGGCCGGTGCAGATGCCGATGCGCAGGGTGAGCGGCTGGCGACCAGGAAAGGCGAACTGCGAGATCGCGGCCAGCATGGCCAGCGCCATGTCGGCGATGGCCTCGGCGTGGTTGGGGGTGGGCAGCGGGACGCCCCCAACGACCATGTAGGCGTCCCCGATGGTCTTGATCTTTTCGAGACCCAGGCGGTCGGCGATGCAGTCGAAGGCCGAAAAAATCTCGTTGAGCGTGGCGACCACGTCCCCGGGCGGCAGGGTGGAAGTGGCGGCGGTGAAGCCGACGATATCGGCGAACAGCACGGTGGCCGACTCGAAGCGGTGCGAGATGCTGCCGCTTGAGCGCTTCAGCTCATCGACGATCGCCCGAGGCAGGATGTTGAGTAGGATCTGCTCGGAGCACTCTTTTTCGACGCGCAGCGCTTCCTCGGCAAGATGGCGGGTCGAGACGTCGCGCACCACCATCACCACTTCGTCGGGGCCGCTCGGAACGACCCGTGCTTCGTAGTAGCCCGTGCGACCGCCGATGTGAAGCTGATAGCCGAAGGTCTGGGTCGACGAAGTGGTGAGTGCGGCCAAGGTCGCGTGCTCGTAGGCCTCGGCAATCGCGGCGGGGAGCACCTCACGAACGCGGCGACCGATGCGCTCTCCACGCGGGATGAGTACCGGAATGTCCTTGGCCCCCACAAAGTCGAGGTACGTGCCATCGCGATGCAGCCGGATGATCAGATCGGGAACGGCACAAACCAGCGCCTGAAGCCGTGCCGCTTCTGCGGTGAGTGCGGCATTGTCGACGACAAGCTTGTCAATTCGGGCCTGTAGGGCCGCTAAGTCATCCGAGCGATTGCCCATCAATCCATGGTACGAGCCACGCCCAAATCCGGGGGCCAAAAAGCAAAAAGGCCGGTCCAGCGAACTGGAACCAGCCTTGTTAACTTTTCGTCCCCTCGGGCGTCGTCTGGCCTTTGAACTGGTTGGGCGCGTCGAGTGGAATGCCCAAGACCCGCTCCACGATCAGTTGGCAGATATACATCCCCGGTGCCAGTGCAACAGCGTTGGGACCGAGGTTGATGATTTCTAACGTGATAGGGCCCTCAAAGCCTGCGTGGATCGTCGGTGCTGTAAAATGGATGAGGAGCCCGCATCGTGCCAGGGAGCTTTTCCCTTCCACTCGGGCGCTCAGGCAGTTTCCGTCGCTGCCAATCGGGAAAGCCACTCGTTCAGTAGTCTGAGCAAGGATGAACTGCCCTGGTCGGAGCTGATAGGGCTGATGTTCCGTCGCAACATATCGTTCCGAATTGCTGGCGAGGAAAGATGCAATCGAACCGTTTCGAAGGTCGAGCGCCACCGCCTGCTTTTTTGGAACCGACACATTTGGTCCCAGGCGTAGATCCACGGAGGTTGTGTTAAACGGCGGGCGGGTGGGATCGGTGCCTGCAATGCCCTCAATGCGCAGCGTTCCTTGCTTGATCGCGCTGATTAGCTCGACGTTCGAGAGGATCATGCGGCTGCTCCGCGAACCTGCTCAGCGGGGACACGCGCCCATCTGCTTCCATTTTCAAATGCCTCGATGGGCAAGAGCACCGTTCGCTCATTGCTCGGTGAATCAGAAGGCACGAGGGTCACGCGAAGCTGCCCTTCGGTTGCTTCTGGTCCTGCGACTTGGATGAGAGCGCGGTCTACAAAGAAAGAGACTCGCTGTCCGCTCGCCAGGTTGATCTCGGCTGCATATTCGCTTTCGAACATGCCGGGGGACACTGCACAAGGGATCCAGACATAGTGCTCTGCTCGCATCGTTCATTCCTCCGTTTGAGATTGCACGGACGCGTGCGGCGTCGTTGGGAGGCGTACCACGGTTTCCTGTGCGGCTGTCAAATTCGGAGGAAATCCGGGGGCCAAAAAGCAAAAAGGCCGGTCCAGCGAACTGGAACCAGCCTTTTGAAGTGGAGCGGGAGAAGGGATTTGAACCCTCGACGTCCACCTTGGCAAGGTGGCACTCTACCACTGAGTTACTCCCGCGAAAGACGGAAGGCAGTCTATCGCCCTGCCGATCCAAGTCAACACAAAATTTTTGAAAATGTGCCAAGCCCGGTGCCCGGTTCGTGGGGGCTTGTCGCGATCCATGAGGGTTGGGACTGGTTTACGCCCGATTGCCGGCGTACTTTGATCTTTGCGGGAGCCAGAAAAGGGCGCTTTTTCTGGGCTCGATACCCGTCCGGCACGGCGGTACGGTGCAGTTGCCGTCTGCGGGATGTTGTGTGGGGAAGTCGTCATGCGATTACAGAGGCTGGCAAACAACCTGGCGATGGGTTTTTTGGGCGTGGCTTTGTGCTGCTGGGGGTCGGGACGGGCTTATGCGGTGTCGCCTCGGCTGCCGCAGGATGCGCTTCCGGTGCCGCTGGTCCGGCAGACCTCGGACTATAGCTGCGGCCCTGCGGTGCTGGTCGCGGTGCTGCGCTACTTCCAAGTGTGGGCCGGTCCAGAGACCAAGCTCCATCGGCTGCTCGGCACCTCGGTCGAGCAGGGCACACTTCCCGAGGCGCTGGCCATCGGAGCGCGGCGGTTTGGGCTGCAAGCCTCGGTGGAGCAGCCGATGACGCTGGCGCAGCTTCAGGCGTCCCTGCGGGCGGGCAAGCCGGTGATCTTGGAGCTGCAAGCGTGGCGCGATCCCAAGGGTCGTCGTGAGTCGTGGCTGAACAACTGGGACGACGGACACTACGTGGTGCTGATGGGGATGGACAACCAGTACGCGTACTTTATGGACCCCTCGACGCCGGATGCCTATACCTACGTACCTTTGCAGGAGCTGTTGTCGCGCTGGCACGATCTAAACCCGCAGCGGGGACCGCGCAGCCAGCATGACTACCACCTGGGGGTGGTGATCTCGGCCCCCGCATCGATGGCACACCGTCGCGGACTGCATACGCGCAGCGTGCGATCGATTGATCGATTGATTCACCTGGATTAGACCCCAAAGCGCGCCTGTCGTAGGCAACGCCGGAACCGACTTGGCAAAGGACCGAGGATGGGCATACCCTACGAGCACATGGCTCAAGACCTGACCGCAATCCTTGTGCCGCAGCCACCGCGCGGCCTGAACCCCGATACCATCGTCAACATCGTCGCCCAGAACGTCCCGCCGACTGCGTGGGTGCGCCTGTCGCCGCTTGAGAAGCTGGACATCCAGCAGCTCGAGGTCATGGACGGACAGACGGGTCTGCCGGCGGTGTCTCCTGCGCTGCTCGTTGCGCTGTCGCAAAACGGCGGCAAGGCGATGTTTGTCCACGTCAACCACCAGGGCAAGCAGTCGCTTCTGCACGCGTTCGAAGACGGCATCGAAGTCGCCAGCTATACCGGCGAGCCGGGCGCCGGATTCGAAGCCGAGGCGCTCAAGCTGATCGGCCACTCGATCGACGATGTGGTGGCAGCGGACGACGGCACCCGCGTCGGATTTGGTCAAGCGGCGACCCGAACCGCCGCGCTGGTGCGGGGACGACTGCTGATGGTGCCGCCGGGGACTCCAACGGGGCTGGGCACCTTTGTGTTCCACGATCGCGGCTTCGATACCCCCTCGAACCTGATCATCCCCGGTGATGCGCCTGCCGACACCACCCGGGCCGCGTTCTTTGCGTTCGACGGCAACCTCATCCACCAGGCGTTCAATCAGGTGCCGGGGCAGCAGCTCAGCCAGGTGATAAGTGGCGCTCCCGAGGAAGTCCTGGGACCGCTGATGGAGCTGCGCGAACCAACGGCCAAGGCGCTGTCGGGACACCAGCAACCCCTCGGACAAGCCAAAGATCACCCGGCGTGGCACACCCATGCCTTTGAACTTTTGGCGCTGTCGCACGCGGGCGTGTTTGCCGGTGGCGATACCCTGAAGTTTCTCGATGGCAAGCTGCTGTCGATCCTGAGCATTGGCGATGCAACGCCGATCATTGACGCCGACGACGCCGAGGATCTCGAAGAGATGGCGAGCGTGCTCGATGCCATGATCGAAGTGCTGCCGTGCCCGAAGCCGCCGGGTGGCTACGGTCCGCTGTTCGAAAACATCGGTCCGGAAGAGATCGGCGCGCTGGTGCCGTGGGCCAAGCCCGGTCAGCCCTACGATGGCGCGGTGTTTTTGCTCAAGCCGGATCGCATCCTCGAGCTGGCGCGGAGCTTTGACGCCAATCGCCTGGGGCAGCGGCTCGAAAAGTTCTGCCGGGCGCTCTATTCGGCCAAGGTCGGCGACGACGTGGTCGAGGAGGAGTACCTCAAGTGGCGCAGTGAGTGGGAGCAGAAGAGCCAGAAGGACATCGAGCGCCTGCTCCTGTCCTGGGCCGAGCTGCGCGTCGTCTGCGAGATCGCCGCCCAAAACCGCCTCAACGTCGGCCTCGCCGTCTACGGCTGATCGGTTCCGCTCCTACGGGAGCGTCCGCGCTGCCCCGACCTCTTTTGCAAAGATCTGCTCGTGCTTGAAGAGATCGTTCGCTCGTTGGCGGACGAAGTCGGCGTAGCGCTGCTCTTGATAAGCGACCGCTGCGGCTTCGCTGATGAGGTGGCTGCGCAGGAACGGCGAGCTGGCTGGGTCATGAGTACGGAGTGCTTCTTCCATTGCACCAACGTGCTCTGGAAGGGCGATCCAGCGATTGCCAGGGCTCTCGGAGAGATCGTCATCGCTTGGCTGACGAACTAGGTGGCTCGTCGGTACAATTTTGGGAATCGCGGCTGCCCCTTCCAATGCCACTCGCTCCGCAAGATCGCCCTGCAACGTTCTCTTGGGCCGCTGCTGGGGTTGCTGGCGCAGAAGTAGAAGCACCAGGGCTCGGCAACGAGCGGAGTTTAGGTGGAAGCGGCGGATGCGTCGCAGTGGGGCCAGCTTGAACGGGTTTATCGCTGCCTCTTTTTGACCTTTTGCCAAAGCCCGAACCTGGATGGCTGCTTCTTGGATCTGTCGATCCATGGCCCCACCAAAATACTCTTGATAGGTCGTAGCCCAAAACCACTGCTCGAGTCGCTTGTTGGCAGCGGTGGCATCGGCTTGTTGCGAGGTCTCCGCTGCAGCAGCGATCAAGCAGGCGAGCTGATAGCGATAGGGCAACAGCTTTGGGCCTGCGATGCCACACTGCTTACGAAGGAACGATACGGCTTGTTTCAAGCAGTCCGTGAACCGCGCCATCCGCGGCGCGTCCTTGACGATGGCGGAGAGATCGTTTGCTTCGGTTGCGTAGACACTGAGATCAAAAAAGACCTTCAGGGCATCCAGCAGCTCTTGCTGTTCCAGCTCTCCCCATCCGAGAGGGGTGAGCTGCTCGTCGATGATCTGCTTCAGATGCAAACCCAGATCAAACTCGGTGCTCCAAGTCAGGGCACGCACCATGGAGAGCTCGGACATCTTTGTGCCCTGACTGTTGATGCGGCGGAAGCTCTCGATGACCAGTGGCAGATCTTCAGAGATGATCGGAACGACGGGAATTTGGTAGTCGGTAAATGTCTCAGCCAGCGCCCGTGCGCGACGGGCCAGGTCAGACTGACCAGTCTCTCGGAGAGGAGTGAGTGCTTCCCACAGCGCTTCTCCATCAAACAGCGCAGACAACCTCAGCCAGGTTGGCGGAAAGTTGCGTTGCTTGCGGCGAGCGAGCAGAAACTCCTCCGCTTCTAGGTCGAAGAAGATCGGCCAGCGGACCTCATCGTCAGAGATCATCTCGTCGTCGGCCTTGGCGAGCGGCTTGGAATACAGTGCGCCGTATAGGGTCGACACACGCTGATGTCCATCCAGAAGATAGGTCCGCTGCGTGTCCTCATTGGACGGATGCAGTGCGAAAGGCCCGAGTCGCTCGTACGACGCCAACTTGTGAGTGCTGGTTTTCCAGGTGAGCAGGCTTCCAATCGGAAGTCCTTGCCTGATGCTTTTGAGCAGGGTTAGGCGCTGCTCATCGTTCCACTCGAAGGGCCGCTGGAAGCGAGGAATCTGGATGCCGCCCGACTCAATCTCTTTGATTAGGATCGGGAGCCGGACAATCACAGGGTTTGACGCGAAAGGGGATCGGGACATGGTCACAGCCTGTTCAAGATGCTCTGGATCAGGTCGAATCGCTCACCATGAGGAACCTCGCTCTGGAGCCACGATTCCTGAAACTGTTCGTCGGAAAACAGCGAGCTAAGGTCGTCTCCTAGTCCAGCTTGCAGCATGGGTAGGAAGTCTTTGTCGCGATGGAGTTTTTCGAGCGTGGTTTTTTCTTCGGGTGTTTGTGGGGCCAGGGCGTGGTTCAGCTCCGCCTTGGTAATTTTCGCGAGCGGCTTGTTTTTCAACTCCGACTTCCGCTCCTTGGGGAGGCCCCACAGGAAACCCTGTTTCATTTCAAAGCGCTCGCGAAGGCTGCCTGGCAGTTTGGCCCAAGCCGCGAGCTTGGCTTTGCGGCGCTGGCGTTCGTCTGGATCGTTGGTCTTTTCCGCCCATAGCTTCAGTGCAGCTTCCGGCAGATAGTTCTCGATCATCCGGCGCTTGAGCGGCCCATAGGGCAGCGCTGGCTGGAACTTCTTCCTGGTCGCTTCCACTTTCTTCGCTGGCTTGGAAAAGTCGTCCGGTTCGTTGCTGTCACGATCGCACAGACACCACCAGCGCAGGTGGCACAGGGGAGCGTCTCTTTTTGGTGCCGAAGGACTTTCTTCCTGCGCATGCTGGTCCTCGAGACGCTTGGCGAGCTCGGTGATTCCGCCACTGCTCTCGAAGCATAGCCAGCCGTTTGCGACTGCCTTTTGTAGGGCCGGGCGGTGCTCCGGTAGCGTGATGGCTTCGAGGAAGGCTCGATCGCTCCGTCGGTTTTCAAGAACAGCCGTGAGCGGGGTTCGCAGAAGTCTCAGTCCATCGACGAGAGAAACCTGCGGCCATCCCGTTGCGAGCTGTGGCTGGGAATCAGAACCAACGACGATCCGAAGGGTACCCGCAGCCACGTGCTCTTCAGCACCGAACTCGAGTACTTCCTCTACCGACTTCTGAATGGGTGCAGGTAGACTACCGAGCCAGCCATCGATGGATGAAGGTGCGCTGGGGTCACGGAGCGGTTTGGTCCAGATGATGTGACGGCCTTCCATTCCAAGCTGAAAGATCGCCAGGAGCGGCAGGGTGTTCACTTCCGAGAACAGATCCTCTGTGAGGATGACGATCATCGTCGCTAGGCTCCCAGCTTTTCCCGGAGTAGCTCACGAGACAGTGCCAGCTTGTCGGCAAACGCGTGGGGCCACTTACCTTCAGGCTCACCCTGTTGGTTAAGCGTGACCGGCTCGGCGTAGCCTCGGCCATCCTCAGTCGTGGATACCCAGTAAATCCGTACTCTGTCTCGGGGCAGGGTTCCTTTCGCGACCGCGAGCTGGACTGCCAACATCAAGATCTGTGAGTGGGTTTCGAGGATGACGGACGGCGGATTGGGTTCGCTCGCGATCTTGCATAAGTGTTCACCAAGCCAGCGCTGGGCGTTGTCATGCAGATTGGCGTCCGGCTCTTCAATCGCCACGATGGGTGGACCACCGCTCTCTTGCCGACGGGCCATTTCGAGGGACACCAGCACTGGCAAGACTTGCTGAAGACCTTGACCAGAGTCCACCAGGTCGACGCCAAATGAAGCGTGCGTTGTGGATTCGAGCACCAGCCGCAACAGTCGGTCGGCTTCCTGCACTTTCAACCGACGACCGACGTGATCCTCGTACCACCGCGAAACGGCTTTCGTGATGTCTGGATGGTGCTTTAGGACTTGCTCGACCTCAGTGCCATTCGATGGCAGCAGCCTGGGTGGTGCCCCTTGGTCGGGGTAACGGCGCTCTATGGGTCCGCGTTGTGACCCTAGCCAGAGAACGGAGTCACGCAGAGCGAGAAGCTGTTTCCTGAGCTGAGTCCATGGCTCCTTGGATGTGGCAGATGGGACGAGTCCTTGAAATTCTATCGCCTCAGTCCGTACCGTAGACTTGGCGGTCTTGGTCTTGCCTGGTCGTTCGACAGTGTAGTTTTGGGCGGTTTCCCAGGTTTCTTTGGCAGAGCTGGGTTTGTGAACTGCCTTGAGCAGGACATTCTGAGCGGAGTCGGTAAGGACTACTTCGCGAAGCAGCGGACGATTTGTCGGACTCTCGAATCCAACGGTGAATCGGACACAGTGAATTTTCTGTCCATCTGGAAAGCTGAACTCGACAGTGGTCTCTGCGACTGCCGCTCCCCTCCAGACCAGATCCCGCAGGGTGATTTTGTCGTCAAAAACGCGACGCGGCTCAAGGGGCAGAGAGGCTGATTCAGCAACGGAATAGATCAGCAGTGGCAGGAGCCTGAGCAGCGAGCTTTTCCCGGAGTTATTCCACCCGTACAGAAGCGTTAACGGGGCCAGTGTAAGCGTCGTTCGCTCTGCGAAGCAGCGATATCCTTCGACGGTGACAGCGGTGATCGGTGGCATGAGTGCGTCGCATCGTAGCTCAGCTTATAGGCGTTGAGCCGCTCAATCTGAGTGCTACTGATGAGATGATTCGCGGCGGAGGGATCTCGACAGTCCCCAAGTCGACAGCCCGATTCCCAGCACCAACAACCCGTAGATCGCGAAGCCGTACCGTTTGTGCGGGCCGTAGAGCCAGTCGCGGGTCCACAGATCGATGCGCAGGCGGGCAAACTCGTCGCGCAGATCGAGCTGGGCGGGCAGGAGCTGTTTCCAGGGCGCGTCGCGGTGCAGGTCAGGATCGTGGCCGAGCAGGTGGCGCAGCAGCCACAGGTGGCCCGAGATCGGCGAAAACTGCGGGATGTAGTAGCCGAAGGCGTGGTGGTCTTCGCTCCACCTGGGGGACAGCGCTTGATGCTGTACGGCGGCGAGCACTCGGCAGTAGTGATCCCAGTACAGCGCACTGCCCAGTCCTGCTACGCCCGCACCGAGCGTTCCGGTGAGCGCGACCGCGAGTACCACGCGGCTGCGCTGGGTCTGCCACAGGTGCGAAAGCCATGGAACGGCCAGCAGCATCACGAGCGGAATCAGCGGCACCAAGTAGCGCGGCCCAAAACAGTAGCCGCCGTGCCACACCGGATACTTGGCCGAGATCGCGGCCACGCTCGCCACGGTGCCAAGCACCATCCACGTCAGGCGGCGCTGCGTCCGCAAGGCGTGACCGATTCCGAGCAGGCTCAGCACAAGTGGCGGCGCGTAGAAGAACAGGCCTCGACCCGGTGACAACAAGAGGCCATGCAGCCCGGCGAGCAAGTTGCCATCGAACAGGCCAAGCTGCCCGGACTGATAGCCGGTGCGCAGCGGGTGGCCGGTCTTGACGTAGTTGTGCCAAAGCAGCAGCGCCAAGCCGGGCAGGGCCCCCAGGCTCGCGAGCAATAGGTCACGGACGAGTGGACCCAGTCCCCGCCTGTGCTGAGCGAGCAGGTAGCAGCCAAGGCCGATGAGGATCACCGGCCCATAGACCAGCTTGGCGTTCAGGAGCAGGCCCGCGCACAGCCCGGTGAAGAGCAGGCGGCGGCGCGAGGGTTGCTCACTGACTTGCAGGGTCAGATCGACAAACCAGGTGAGAAGCAGGGTCTGGAGCGCTTCTCCGTACGAGCTGCGGGCATAGACCAGGCACAGCGTGGCAAAGGCGAGCAGCAGCGACAGCCCAACCGCCAGGCGGGGCGAAGCGCCGTACCGCTGCGCCAGGCGGGCAAACAGCGCGATCGCCAGGGCCATCCACAGCGCCGACGAAAGATGCGAGGCAAACGCAAACCACGGGGCCTGCGGCAGACCGGGCAGCCGCCGCAGCGCTTTGTAGGTCAGGTAGCTTGGCACCTGCCCGAGCGCGGTCCCGAGCGTCGCAAAGCCGTACTTTTTGCCCGCCCGCTCGACAAAAAAGTACGAGGGCGCATTCAGGGAGATCGACAGCTCGTGGCGATCGACGATCGACTGCGTGGTCTGGTACGCGATGTTGGCATCAGCCCACGGCGGCTCGCGGCCCGAGAGCAGCAGAAACGCGCAGAACAGAAGCACCGTCAGACGGGCGAACATGCGCGGAGGGTAACACTTTTGCAGCCGGCCTCGCTTACGGCATAGTGGAGAACCATGTTTGGCTCGCTTGCCTTTGGGCTCGCTTCGGCTGCTGCTCCTGTGGTGGCCCAGTCGTTCAATCGGCCGCGCATGGGGGTGATTCCACTTGTGGCGGTGGCGCTGTTTGCGCTGTGGGTGGTGCTGCTGCGCTGGGCCCTGCCGGGGTTTGGTCGCAAGCTGCTGCGGGTGTTTGTGCTGCTGGCGGCGGCGACGGTGCTGCTGATGCTGCCAAGGGTGCTGTGGCGGTGGGCGGGGGCACCTCCAGGCTGGGTGACGGCGCTGCATGGGCTGTTTTTGGGGCCGTCAACGGTGGTGCAGGTGGCGATGCTGGCGGGGATTGTGACCGCGCCGCTGTGGGTGCCGCTGGGGCTGTGGGTGCAGCGATGGCTGCGCAAACAGCCGGTGGTGCCGAAGGCGGAGACGGCGCTTGCGAAGGTTCCGTTTGTGCCTCGGCGGGTGGTGCAGACGGTGCAGCCCCTGCTTTCGCGGCGTGGGCTCTTGCAGACGCTGCCGTGGGTGCTGCCGGGTGGGGCGATGGTGGCGGCCAGCTACGGCGTGCTGTACGAGGCGGGGCATATCGCGCTGCGGCGGGTGCGGATCGCGATTCCGGGTCTGCCGAAGGAGCTGTGGGGCTTTCGCATCGGGCAGGTGACGGACATTCATATCTCGCGGTTTCAGACGCAGCTAAGGCACCTGGAGCGCGGGATGGAGCTGCTCGCGGGCGAGAAGCTGGATCTGCTGTGTCCGACCGGCGATCTGTGTGACGAGCCGAGGCTGCACCTGGATACGCTGCGGCTGATCAAGCAGGTGCCGACGCGACTTGGGCACATTGCCTGTGTCGGCAACCACGAGCTGTACCTGGCGGACCGGGGGACGATCTCGCGGGCCTACGAAAAAGCGCAGATTCAGCTTCTGGAAGAAGAGTCGGCGCTGATCGGTGGGATTCGGCTGGCCGGGATTGGCTTTGCGCACTCGGGGCGGGTGCCTCGGCTCGATGAAAGCCTGGTGCCGGGGCAGCTTGAGTCGGCGCTCAAAGACCGTCGCCAAGGGGAGCCGACGATTCTGCTCGCGCACCACCCGCATGTCTTTCCCCACGTCGAAGGCAAGGGCGTGGCGCTCCAGCTTTCGGGTCACACCCACGGCGGGCAGGTTGGTTTTCTGGGCAAGTCGGTGTTGGAGCCGGTCTATCCGCTCATCCGGGGCCATTACCGGGGGCAGCACGATCCCTCGCAGCTCTTTGTGTCGGCCGGGCTTGGGCACTGGCTCCAGTTTCGCTTTGGCTGTCCGCCGGAAGTGGTGGTGATCGAGCTGGTGCCGGCGTAGCGCGGACGGAGCGAGCCTCCCCCCAGGCCCGATCGTTACGACCAGGTGTCGTATTTGGAGAAGGTCATGACGAAGTCGGCGCGGCCTTGGGTGGCGGAGCGGACGGCGGTGGAGTAGCCAAACAGGGCGCGCAGCGGCAGCTCGGCGATGACACAGCGGCGGTTGCCCCGAATGCCGACGTCGAGGATTTGGGCCCGTCGCTGGTTGAGATCGCCGAGGACATCGCCGACGAACTCGTCAGGAACCACCACTTCGAGGTGCATGATCGGCTCGAGCAGGGCGGTGGTGGCAGCTTCACAGGCTTTGATGAGCGCCCGCGAACCGGCAATGCGCCAGCCGACGTCGGCAGCGACATCAAGCTTGGGCTCGACTGCGACCAGCACGGCTTCGATGTCGACGAGCTTGTTGCCTTTGGGACCGGAGCCCATCGCCTCGCGAATGCCACTGAGTGCGGCTTCGACACAGCCAGCCAGGGCGCGCTGAAGCGCCGGAATCCAGTCGGGCGACGGTGGTGGCACCTCGCTGCGGACGAGCAGACCCGCCCCTCGTGCACGCGGCGAGACGCGAACCGTGGCGCGGCCAAAGAGCTGCTCGTCGTCACCGAGTCGCTCGAACAGGTGCTCGGCTTCGCCGGACCCGAGGACGGTTTCGTGATAGACGACCTGCGGCCTGCCGGTGCGAGCAACGACGTTGTATTCACTGGCGAGCCGGTCGCGGGCAATCTCTAGGTGCAGCTCGCCCATGCCCGAGATCAGCGTCTGGCCGGTATCGACATCCTCGCGAACGTGGAAGGTGGGATCTTCGTCGGCAATCTTTTGCAGCGCCGACAGCATCTTTTCGGCATCGACGCTGGTGGCGGCCTCGACGGCCTGCGAGATCACCGGCTGATAGGTATCGATCTGCTCTAGGACAATCTGCGCCCTGGGATCACAGAGCGTGTCGCCGGTGGCGGTGTCCTTTAGGCCGAGCGCCAGGACAATGTGACCGGCACTGGCCTGCTCGATCTTGTCGCGGCTGGCGGCGTGCACGCTGAACAGGCGCGAGATTTTTTCGACCCGACCGAGCGGCTTTTTGTCTTGGGACTCGTGCTTTTTATAGTCCTTGCCCTCTTTTTGCGGCGGACCGAGTCGCGGGTTGAAGACATCGTCGCCGGACTTGAGGATGCCGGAGTAGATGCGCAGATAGACCGCCTTGCGACCGTCGAGCATGAAGATTTTGAAGGCCAGCGCACACAGCGGCGCTTTGTCATCGGACGGACGCGTCTCGGGTTCGCCGGTGCGGGGATTGATGCCCGCAATCGCCGGAACTTCGGTCGGGGCCGGCAGAAAGTCGATCACCGAATCGAGGAGCGGCTGCACGCCCCGGTTGCGCAGCGCCGAGCCACACAGCACCGGGACGGCCTTGCGAGCGAGGGTGACCCGGCGAATCGCGGCCCGCAGGGTGGGCCCATCGACGGGGGAACCGGACAGGAACAGCTCGGCGATCGCATCATCGACTTCGCCGACGCGCTCGATGAGCTGCTCGCGAGCGGGGCCGATGATCGCCAGATCCTCTTCGGTGGGGTCGCTGATCTCGGGCGGCTCATCTTCGTCGCCACTGTAGGTGACGCGCTTTTGCTCGATCAGGTCGTAGGCCCCGAGGAAGGTGTCCTCGGCCCCGATCGGTTCTTGGATGGGAATCGGGTAGGCGTCGAAGGTCTTCCGAATGTCCGCAACCACCGAATCGAAGTTGGCCCCGACGCGGTCCATCTTGTTGACGAAGACGATGCGCGGGACGTGGAACTTGTCGGCTTGGTGCCAGACGGTCTCGGTCTGCGGCTCGACGCCATCGACGGCGGACATGACGACGACGGCCCCATCGAGGACGCGCAGCGAGCGCTCGACTTCGATGGTGAAATCGACGTGACCCGGCGTGTCGATGAGGTGGATGTCGTGGTTGCGCCAAGTAAACGAGGTGGCCGCAGCGGTGATGGTGATGCCGCGCTTGCGCTCCTCGGGCATCCAGTCCATCTGGGTGTTGCCGTCGTCTACGTCGCCGACTTTGTGGATGCGTCCTGAGTAAAACAGGAAGCGCTCGCTGACGGTGGTCTTGCCAGCATCGATGTGCGCGATGATTCCGATGTTGCGAACGCGGTCGAGCTTCTTGCTCTTTTGGCCCGAGGAGGAGGCTTTGGGCTCGCTCGTGGCGGGGGGAGGTGCCGAAGACATGTCGCGCAGTGTAGAGAGAAGTCGCTTGTCTGGCTAGGTGGTCGAAGTTGTCGAGTTGTCGCTGTCGTCTTCGCCGAGCTTGCGCAGGGTCACCAGGAAGCGCTTTTGGGCGGCGCTGTCCCGCACCGCGACAAACACGGTGTCGTCGCCCGCGATGGTGCCGACGACCTCGGAATAGGCGAGGCGGTCGATGGCGGAACCGACGCGGCTGGCTTCTCCGGGCGGGGTGTGCAGAACGATCAGTGCGTCACCAGCGGGCGCACTATCGAGGATCGACTCGCTGAGGATGGCGGTGAGCGCGTGACCACCAGCCTGACCGGGGTGTAGCGTGCGTTGCGTAGGCCTGACGTAGACGCCGCCTTCTTTGCTGAGCCGCAGCGCGGCAATGTCTCGGCTGACCGAGGACTGGGTGACTTGCCAGCCTTCGGCGATGAGCGCGTCTTTGACTTCCTCTTGAGTGCGCAGCTCACGAGAACTGACCAGCTCGAGCAGCTTGCGCAGTCGCAGGGCGCGGCGACTTTTCATGACTGCGCCTCGGGAACTACCAGCGGGGCTCTCAGTGTATCGAGCGCATCGACAAACCGGGTTCGGGCGTGGCTGGTCGCTTTTTGACAGCGACGCAGGCGGGCATGCAGCTTGGTGAGTCCCAGGTTGCCGATGCCTCCGGTGGAGCGGCGGCGACGGATCAAGTCCTTGGCGATCGGTGGGGGAGTGTGCAGGGTGTCTTGCTTTAGCTCGGCGGCGACGTTGCGATAGGCGGTGCGGAAGGGCTCGCCGGACTCGACGCGGCGAATCACTTCATCGGTCACGAGCAGGTTGCCGCTTACCGCCGCCAAGCAGCGCTCTTTGTCGACGCCAAGCTTGGGTACCGCGAGCGCCATGATGTCGAGCATCTCGGCGGTGCGCTGGACGCCGCGCAGCAGCGGCTCTTTGAGTAGTTGAAAGTCGCGGTGATAGCCGGAGGTGAGCTTGCTACCCAGAAAGCGGAGCTGCGCGAGATCGCCGTCGAGCGCAGCGGCCCGGGCGCGGGTCAGCTCGAACACGTCGGGGTTGCGCTTGTGCGGCATCAGGCTCGATCCGGTGGCCAGGTCGGCAGGCAGGATCAGAAAACCAAACTCCTCGGCGGAATACAGGCAGACATCGCTGGCGAGCCGCGACAGCTCATGCGCAAGCTGGGTACAGAAGAACAGCAGCGCCGACTCGAGCTTGCCGCGTCCGTTTTGAACCGCCGTCACG
>CALLYL010000542.1 GCA_937859535.1 uncultured Myxococcales bacterium | reverse complement strand
GTGACCGGATTCGTTTCGTGGTCGATCTGGACCGGTCCGGCCTGATCAATGTGCTGGGTGTGGAGTCTGGTGGCGCTCTGTACGTAGCGTGGCCGCAAGGGCAGGGGAATGCCGTTGTCTATGGCGAGGGGAAAGGCCAGGCACTACCGGGCGCGGTAGTTCTCGATGAGAGTGTGGGTCGCGAGACGCTGTATCTGGTGTCTTGTCCAGAGAGTGTGGGGACACCTGCTGCCCGTTGTAAAAGTACGGATACCGCCACCCAGCCAAGCTGTCCGGCTGGCTGTTCGCTGTCGCCCTACGTGCTCAATAAGAAGTAGATTGCAGTAATCTTTACTTGGTCATGACTTTGAACTGACCTGGGGCGACGATCTGGATGACGCCACCCCAGTTGCACATCAGCTTCGAGTTACTATCGAGCGTCGGCATGTTGCCAATCAAGATGGTCGGTGAGCCGACGATCCAAGGGGCCGTGGTGACCGGTACGCAAGGCATCGGAGTGAGGACTCCAAGCGCTGCTGCCGTGGCCGCTGCCACCGTTGGATTGGAAGGGGACATGCACATCCCAAACGGTGGGACGTTGACGATCGGCTTGTTGTCCATGATGTTCGCAGCGGGGGTGGTTGCCAGCACCTTGTTGGTGGGAAGGACCACCAGCGTAGACGGCGCCGCCCCAAAACTACACATCATCGAGGCACCCATACAACACTGAACACCCATGGCAGGACTCCTTAGTGGCCTTTGTGCGGCGGATGCATAATTCGTTCAGTCGTCGCCAGTAGCAACGCAGAGAGTAGGAACGTGCAGTGAATGATGATCTGCCAAGTGACCTGTTCGTGCGGTTTGTGCTCGATGTTCATAAAGGTCTTCAGCAAGTGAATGCCGGAGATTCCCACGAGCGATCCGACCAGCTTGATCTTGAGCGTACCGGCGTCCACTTTCTGGAGCCAATCGGGACGATCTTCGTGCCTCTCAACAGGCAAGCGACTGACAAAGCTGGCGTAGCCACCGATCACGACCATGGTGATGAGGTTCGCAACCATCGTGCTATCGACCAGGTTGAGGACGATCAGCATGACCATCTCTTCGGTCAAGCGGTTGACGTCTCGCCACAAATGCACAAGGTCAATCATGAACTTGTACGTGTACAGAACCGAGCCTAGGATCAACCCCAGATACAGAGGAGCTTGTATCCAGCGGCTGGCGAAGATCAGCCACTCCAGGCTGCCTTCGACATGGTTGAGCATCGACGGCTTGCCGTGATGTTTCACACTGGGGGAGCGTTCCGAGGCAGCTCCGGCCGCGTGCGTGGACTCCTCTGTTCCCAAAGAGTTCTTGGATGCATGCTCGGTATCCGATTCTGATTCTTGATGGTGTTTTGTCATGGCTACAAACCGCCTGGTGCTTCCGAAGTGGTCAGGCCGCCTTGCCCCTTGGGCTTGATGCTGTGGGGGTCCAATTCGACGCTGGTGGTATACGGAATAGGGGCCTCGAAGAGCATCTTCCAGGGCCCCTGGGGATGAGTGAATAGGAAGTACACCGCCACCGCCTTTTTGCCAGATGGCTTGATCCACAGGCGTTCGGTGAGCGACTTGTTCTTGGCGTACAGGACTTTGGATCGCAGCACGCTGGCGTCACGCTGTGCAACCAGCATGGCCACAGAGTCATAGGACTCTGTACGGTACTGTTGGGTGTCTACCTCGCGAACCAGAAAGTGCAGTGGCGTGCTGTCGTTAAGCCCTTGAGGGGCATGAATGTCCATTCGCAAATAGCCGGGTAGACAGCCGGACAGAAGACCGGACAGACTCCCGACACAAAAGATCGCCAAGCGAGCTAGCTGTGATCTGTTTCGGCGCATTGTGGATGACTCCTAACGCCGCACCTTGAGCAGTGCCCAGGGGTCTTCAACAAACTCAAACTTGACGGCACGCGGAGAGCGTCCACCGTCTCCAGGCAGCGTCCAGGTGACCAGTCGTGGCTCGCTGGTCTGTCCGCGAGATAGTAGACGAAAGAAGCCCCAAGACATCTCTCCGATTTCTAGCGACTGAGTCTGCTTGCGTCCGGAGTCTGCGGTACTGTATTCGAGTCCGACAGATGCTGGATCCGCTTGCCACCACGAGACTTGCAAGGGTCGAGGAGTGGGGGCCGCGTTTACGCCGTAGACCACCGATTTTCCGGTGGCCAAAAAGGACAGCGTTCCGGGTACTTCTCCATCCGTGGCGCTGAGAGGTAGTGCTCGCACTCGCAGATCAAGCGGTACTCTTGACCCATCCTTGCCAAACAGAGTGCGCGACACCTTGGCAAGTTGGTTGATGAGCGGCAGCATTCCTGTAGGCAGGGAGATATTCCCAGTCGAAAATCGCTTGGCCACGAAGTCACCACTGCGTTCCAAACAGACCGGTCCATACTTGCTGCGGAAGGCGAGCCAGAAGGGTCCATCAGCCGGCTTGAGCTGATCAAGATCATGTGGATCTACAGTGTTTTCCGCAGTGCGGTTGAAGGGAAACTTCTCCAGGATGGGTTCGACCTGGGGACGCATTCCGTTTTCCCAGTATTCGGCCAGCGTGTGCTCGATTTCGGACTGTCCCAAACGCACCACGCGATGCACTGGCGCAATGAACGGAGTCGAAAGGGGACCGGCTAACCCAGTGGCATCTAGGAATTGCTGAACCTGTTTGTCCGGCGCGGTTGGATTCTCCTGGAGCGACGCCAGCGCAATTCGTCCCAGCGGCGATAGCATGTCGTTTAAGGCCAGGGTCTTGCCGTCTTCTGGGATGGCAGCGGGCTTCCCGCTATCTAGTTCTTTGACGATTCCGGCGAGGATTTCGGCATAGGGTTTTAGACCCGGATAGCCGCCTTCTTTACCGGGGGTCATCAAACGATTGAGCGGTTGAAATAGCGCGATGCACTCACCCAGCGGTCGCAGATAGGTCGAGCTGAGATCTCCAAGCTGCGCATTTTCAGAAACGGTCTTGAGGTGATTGCTCAGCGATCCACCAGGAAGGACTGCCGCGACCAGCTCGGCGTGAGTTGAGCTGACTCCTCCACCTGGGAATACATAGCTCCGATGCTGCGCGAGCAGTGCGTCACAGTACCGCCTGGCATAGCTCCTGGCCTCGTTGGCAACATACCTTACAAGTAGCTCTCTTTCTTCAGAGGTGAGCTCGGGGGTCGCCTCAAGTGCTTTGTCGAGTTTGATCAGTACAGGACGAATATCCCGCTCAAAATTCGCCTTATTATAGGCCCCTGCGAAAGCCGCGCTAAGTGAGCCTTTTTCTCCTACCAACGACGCGAGTCGTGGAGAAAGTACTGCACGAGTTGGGCCGGAACTGGCTGGAGTGCGACCTTTCCGCGCACTCGGTTTGCCTGTCGATTGTTCGCCTGCCGATTCGCTGCTTGTGTCTCCCTGCTTCTGCTTGCGGAGTAGCTCTGAGTAGCGCTTCATCTCGGGAATCGTGCACTCCGCATCACACATCCGATTGCACTTCTTCAGGCACTTTTTGACGAGTCTTCGCGACAAGCGATCGAGCTCGGAATCAGCAGAGGACTTGTTGGGTCGTGCGGGTTTGCGGTCGAACAGAGAGTTCACCACCAACTGGTTGCGGCTGCGCATCAGCAGGTTGAGAAACTCCCTACCGTTGAACATGTAGGTATGCCCCTGCAACTCAAAGGAATAGGTTTCCTGCACACCATCTCGTCGAGAATGTACATCAGTGAGGAGCTGTAGCACCTGATACAGGTTGAGCTTGCCGCTGCGCACCTGGTCCGTGGTGGTGTCATGAACCAGCTTCAACACGGACCTCATGGGGGCCGCTTGATCACGTAGCCATGGGGGTGGTGCCAAAGTCGGGTCTTCTAGAGAGAGCTGACGTACCAGGTCACCAAGCGGAGCCTCTTCCGAGAGCATCCGGAACACCCGAGACAAGGTCAAACCAGAGTGTACGGCATCGATCGTGGTAAGGAGGGGTTCGGAGCCTTCGCGCAGCAACTTGAGGTCATCAGCAGAGACCTTCTGTTGCGGAAAGGCTTTTTCGAGCGCATCAAAGTAGCGTGCCCACAGACCGACTTCCGTAACCAGGTCGCCTCTCTCGCGCCGAATTCCGCTGCGAACTGTGCTCAGGACAGTCGGGCTTCCCTGCCATGGTTCTTCACTGTATGCAAGGTAGTCACGAATGACGCTCTCTGGTACGCCGATGGTCGAAGCAAACTCGCCCGGTTGCGTTGATACCAGTCCTCCCAGAGAGTTCTCTTTGGTCGCGTACAAAACCGCAAGCGTGTAGATCAACTTGTCGCGCTGATGGAGCTTGGCCGCCTTCTCCAGCGACGGCAGCAAATACCCTTTGCGGATGGTCTCCACATGATGAATGCGCGTCTCTTCTTTGTTGTCTTGATACAGCATTCGATAGAGCGCCCACTTTTCATCGGAGGTCGTGAGCGACCCAATGAGCTGACTTGACGTCTGTTCCGCCGCTCGAACCGCCGCCGATTCTGTGGATGGATTGAGTGAATTTCGAGCGCGCTCTACGGCTTGCTCGAAGGATTCCGCCGCACCTTCAGACTTGTGGACCTTGCGGCCGTGGCGAATGACGAGCGAGAACAAGACCAGGAAGGCGGCTGCGGCGACTCCAACGCACACCGCCAGATGCGTTCGGCCTCGCCACCATGCCAGGGAAATGATCGGCCTTGGTCCACGCCCAGCCTCGGAGCGACGGGTCAGATGGAAGGCATTCCCAAGCTGCTCATCCTTGCCTGCGGAGTGGAAGTAGATCCGCTCTAAGTGCGGGGTTGGATAGGCGGCGTTGGCCTGCAAAAGCGGCTGAAGGAATGGCTCCAGCAGATGCAGATTCTTGGGCGCGGAGTGAAGGAACTTGATGATGCCACGGAACTGATCGGCATTGACCGTAATCAGCGCATGAGGTAGGTACTGCTCGTAGGAGCGCAGCAGTTCACCGATTCCTCCTTCGTGGTTTGTGACGAGATGCAGCGGTAGCTCTAACGGAATTCGCTCGTGATTCAAATATTTGGCGAACGCGGAGTAGCCTTCAATCTGCTCCATGTGCGTCAAGACAAGGCGAGTCTCGATCGGAGAGCGTAGCGCTTTGGATAGCAGGTTGAGCTTGGCGCGGATCGACTGCCCTTGATGTGCAATGGTGTCCGGGTCTGTTCGGATCATCGCCCCAAGGTTGATGACAACGATCACCGTTGGGTTGCGATGACGGAATGCACTGGCGAACAGCTTGCTGACCGCATCACGTGTCGCATCCTGATTCGACATCAGGAGGGGAGCGGAGAGCTCAAGCGCCAGGGCTCTGCTGCCGATGTAAATCTGGAGCATCGGGTCGGCGGTGTAGCTGGGAACGAGCTGTCCGGTTTGCTCTTGCCAGTCAATGCGACTACGCACCACATGGCTCTTACCCGCGCTAGCAGGGCCGAGTACCAGGAACGATGGATAGTTAGGAACCGCAGCCCGTGCGCTGCGCGGCAGCTCGGCTAGGAATCGATTCCAAATGTCCCGCAACGCGGTGGCTGGTACTTCCTCTTTTGGATCGCGTGGACGACTTAATAGCTCGGACTTGCGACGACGATATTGAAGATACAGAACTGCAAGCAGGGTCGTGACAGATAAGCTGCCGAGGATTCCCAGTCCCCAATACACCCATGAAGGCAAACGCAGAAAACTAAAATCGAGCAGAGACGGTGCATCCCAGTGGATCCGCGACAGGGCTCCGCTGATGGCAACCATCGTCTCAGTGACTGCGAAGTGTCCCGCCACGCTACTTGGCCTCCGCCTGTGTGGAAACCACCAGTGAGTCCATGATGTCCTCGATCTGGTTTAACGCTCGGTGTAGATCCTTCTGTAATTGCTTGTGTTGTTCTTCGCTCGGCCCTGGCTTTGAGAGGGGAGGAAATAGCTCGCGCAGCGTTAAGCGTGCTCGATCGAGAGGCACTTCCAGCACCTCCGCTCGCTCCCCAAACTGATTCTTTAGCTGGCTCTCAAGCCGAGTGAGGATCTCCTTGATGGTCGGTCCGCGATGGACAGGCTTCGCCCTGCTACTGCCACGTCGTGCAGTGGTTACGGCTGACTCTTTGCGATTCCAGTGCATCAGCAAGTTATCGGAATCGAATTCTTCCGCCACGTCATCCACGGCGTCTTCGATTTCCTCTTCCGCAATTTCCCCAGCGGCATCCCCGAACTCTTCTAGGCCATCATCTAGCTCGAACATACACATTCTCCATGTGGGCTAGAGATTGGTCAGTGACACGGTCAACCAGAACAGAAGCAATAGGACACCCGACGTCGCCAAGTAGTACACCGCCGGATGCATCACCTTGTTTGGTAAGGGAACCGATTCCTCATCTTCCCCACGCCGTCGCTTGCGCTTCTGTCGACCCGGCATTTCAGGAAGCGGAATTCGCTCGGTCAGTCGCTTTTTAAACGCTGCTGCTTTTGCAGGATCCTGGCCGAACTTTCCGATAAAGCCATCGCTCAAACAGTAGTACAGAACCGTGAAGACCAGCGGTGGACTCGATGCCTTCTTGAGTCGCTCTTCCACGAACTCGAAGAACACGTCACCACCGTCATTCATATCGAACAGCTCCTTTTGTAGCAGCGGCCACTGGGTCTGTTCCGCTGTCGAGAGCCGCCGGGTGACCATCTCATCGAAGTGAAGTACCAGCGGATACAGCACCATTCCGGCTTCCTTTTCGGGAAGGATCCGCTGAAACGTATTCTTCAAGTCGTCCAGATAGCGGCGAAGCTCGGTGCGCAGGATTCCGATCACATCGGTTCCTGCGTTGAGCATCATCGTGGTTTCTTGCGCGGTGGCCGCGACGTAGGTTTGGGGCAAGGCACGGTCCAAGAGTCTGCGCACCTCTGTTCCCGCAGAGACGATGACGTTCCAAAGCTCAATGGTCATCATCTGACAACTCCCCCCGGATTGATGGGCAAGCGAAATTTGCAGCCGCCTGCGTCGACTAGTAGCTCTACCGTGGCGTCCGCGTTCCACGCATCTAGCAGTTCACGGACCCTTCGAACGAAGGTCCAGACCAACGCTTCTTCGTCGGGTTCAAAGCGATCCATGGTCATCCGATAGACGTGACGGAGTCCCGAGCCGCGCATCGCGCTGTCTGGTGCCAGTTCGACCGTGAGGTTCTTGACCCGATGTGGCAGCTCTTGAAAGGGGGAGTCCTTCACGGTACCTAGGACGGCCAGGAGCTGTCCCAGCTCTCGTACATCCAAGACAGATTTCATTCGCATCGCGAGAAGTCGCAAAAGTGCCATCGAGTCTTGTCCCAGCGAGGTCGACGCGCTTGCTCTGACGTCCGACACTGGCTGAAGTACGACTCCCTCTTGGCTGCGGTTGGGAAGCGATATTTTAAGCTTTCCGACTGCATCGCGGGCAAAGCCAGGCTGATGCCAGAGCGCCTCTACCACCAGCTTGACTGGTTGCATCAGCGCGTCGGGCATCTGTACGATCAAAAACAGTCCGTTGTGTAGATCGTCGAGTCTCTCTTCGACTTCATACGCCATCGCGGAATCACTGCTATGCAGGATCCCGGGCTCGAGCGGACTCAGCCCCTCTGGATCGATTCGGTACACGCCGAGCGTGGTTTGCAGGCTGTATCCCAACGATGGGTTGTGATAGCGGATCGGATAGGCTTCTTGGGTGCCATCGCAGACGATGGGCTCGCTACTCTCTTTGCGTAGATTTTCTGCCGGAACCGCAAAAAGCTGAAACATATCAGCCGTGGGAACCGGGTCACGAGGCCAGCCATCATCCAGGTCGAAACAGACCGCGACGCGGCTCCAGGGCTTGCGACTCCGTGGGACGTCCACGTTCACAAACAGTTCCTCTTGGGGAAAGTGAAAGAACGACCG
Source organism: uncultured Myxococcales bacterium (assembly GCA_937859535.1). Classification (GTDB taxonomy): domain Bacteria; phylum Myxococcota_A; class Polyangia; order Palsa-1104; family JAEUJZ01; genus JAEUKA01. The sequence continues at coordinate 516 of CALLYL010000542.1, read as the reverse complement.
TACTTTCAACAGCGGATTTCGGGTGTCGGGCTGCTGCGGCTCCGGAAATACCGATCCAAAGCTGAGCAGACAGTCCGGACCATCGCTGTCATCGGCAACAGTGTCTTCATACACGGCGAAGGCACGACGGGTGTGGGCCCGCAGTTGAAAGTGTACCCGCAGGGCGGTCTCGTAGCTGTCCAGGTACTGAATCAGCAACCGCAGCATTCCCACTGCATCGGTGCGTGGGAAGCGCGAGCGGAGATTGAGTACCAGCCGCGTTCCGCCCCGCAACGGAATCATCTGCATGGACTCTAGCGTGACGGGCACAATCCGCAGCTCACTGGTCGTTCGGAAGTACCCGATCTGTCCGCTGAGTGTCGTGACCCGCAGCTCACTGCCGGCTTCCAAGATCGTGCTCTCCACCATCCGTGGCGTCACATGGGCTTGCACCAGCATCTTGCTTGGCAGAGGGTCGAGCAGGTATCCGAAGTACGAGCCAAAGAGACGACGCCAGGTCGCTTGCAGGTTGCGCAT
>CALLYL010000541.1 GCA_937859535.1 uncultured Myxococcales bacterium | reverse complement strand
GCGATCGGCTTGAGCTTGCCGCCACTCGGCTTGCTCTGTGCGCCGAGCGATTTCGCAATCCCCGGCAGGTCGTAATCAGCCGCGTTGCCCAGCGTGGTCGATTCGTTTTGGCCGCCGCCGGTCGGTGCCGCAAAGTGCATCCCGGGCAGCGGACCGGACAGCATCCGCGTCGACTCGCCATCGTCTTTGGGAGTCGGAATCACCGGCTGCGCCAGCATCATCGTCGCTTCGCCTGGGTCGTCGGCGAGACTGCTACTTGGTGCAGCAGGCGGCAGTGCCGGACCGTTGCGAACCGTGGGTGCGCCCATTCCCGCTGGCCCGCCACCCATATTGGCCGTCGTAACGGTCGGCGCCCCCGGAGGTGCCGAGTTTCCCGGCAGATTGAGCGCGGGCCGCGTTGGTGGACCCGGCACCGGACGAGCCGGTGGAGCCGGTGGACCCGGTGCCGGACGAGCCGGTGGCAGAACCGGAGCACGACCCTCGCTGGTCAGACGGATCTTGCCCGGACTCGCTCGGCGATCATCATCATCGTCATCCAGACTGCCGAGTGTGACGCCGCGTTGTCCTGGTTGTGCACTGGGTGGGCTCGGCCCGGTCCCTGGCTTAGGCGGGTCAGAGCTGCGCAAGGCCATTCATACCCCCGATACCTAGTGGCTGCGGATAGGCAACCGCACCTCACTTTAACACGGTAGACAGCAGATATCCGACGAGAAATTTTCAAATGTCGAAAAAATCTGACCTTACGTTATGTTTTTCTGTCACAGCGCCGGGCAACCACCTGTTCCCAGCAGGCTTGGGCGGGCCGGACCGCTTTGGAAGCTTGGCACCCGGGGCCGATGTGGCACGATGTCGGCCATGCCGCGCAAACGTCATGTCGATGCCGCGCCCGCCGAGTCTGCGGTCCAGCATGCGATTCCGCGCTCGGGCTCGGTTGGAGTCGGTCCAGCCGATCACAGCAGACCTGCGGGCCGCGCCGCTGAACTTCACCCGGGCCGCGCTGCTCACGAGGATGCCTTCGATGCCGCGCTGCGCCCCCGCAGCTTCGATGAGTACATCGGTCAGCGCCGAGTCGTGGACAACCTGAAGGTCTTTGTCGAAGCCGCTCGTCGTCGCGGAGAAGCGCTCGACCACGTCCTTTTCTGCGGTCCGCCGGGCCTTGGCAAGACCACCCTGGCGCACTTGATCTCGTCCGCGCTCGGGGTGACGCTGCGACCGGTGGGTGCGCCCGCCATCGATCACAAAGGCACGCTCGCCAGCTACCTGACCAGCTTGGGCGAGCGAGACGTGCTCTTTATCGACGAGATCCATCGCCTGCAGCCCGTGGTCGAGGAATACCTGTATCCGGCGATGGAAGACTATCGAATCGAAATCCCTGTCGGAGAAGGCCCCGCCGCGCAGCTCATCCACATGGCGCTGCCGCGCTTTACCCTCGTCGGTGCCACCACTCGCACTGGACTTTTGACCTCGCCGCTCCGCGATCGCTTTGGGATCGTGCTGCGCCTCGACTATTACTCTCCCGTCGAGTTGGCCGAGATCGTGCGACGCTCCGCACTGCGCTTGCAAGTCGAAGTCAGTGCCTCCGCCTGTCACACCATTGGTCAACGCGCCCGTGGTACCCCGCGAATTGCCAACCGTCTGCTGCGCCGAGTGCGTGACTTTGCCGAGGTCGAGCAGAACGGCACGGTTGACGAGCCGTACTGCGGACGCTGGCTCGATCGCCTGGGCGTCGACAAGCAGGGACTGGATGACATGGATCGCGCCCTGCTCCGCGCAGTGATCGAGCGATTCGATGGCGGGCCGGTCGGGGTCGAGTCGCTGGCGGCGGCGGTTTCCGAAGAGTCCGATACCATCGAAGACGTCTACGAGCCCTACCTCATCCAAGAGGGGTTTTTGTCGCGAACTCCTCGTGGACGAGTGGCGACCCGGCGCGCCTATGAGCACCTCGGACTACCGGAGCCGGTCGCACCCCCAGCAGGTCAGCAGCGGCTATGGTGACGACGTCGATTGGCTTTTAGACGGATGGGAGGCTCGTGATAGAGTGAGGATTCCATGGGCTTTATAGACGATTTGAAACAAGGTCTCCCCGGTGTTCGCTTCGCCATTCCCGACGGCTGGAAGGTCCAAGAGCAGCAGGACCGCCGCATCGTCCTCCTCGATGAGGAGCACAAGGTCGGTTGGCACATCATTCACGCTCCTTGGCGCGCCGACTTCCGCAAGGAATTTGCCGCTGAGCAGCGCCGCGACATCGAGCGTCACGCACGCTACGGCTTTGAGCAGCACTATCACCAGATCCAAGTGCAGCAGGGAACCCAGCGGCCGCCGGTGCGAACCACCGACCCGGAGTTCTCTCCGCTCATTTCCGTGGAGTACGTCACCCTCGATGGGGTGGAGTGTCTGTACATCCTGCGGCGCGTCGCCTACGAGCCGATCCTTGAAGCGGTCGTTGGCAACATCTTGGTGCCACTCGGCAACGGCCTGCTCGACATCACGGTGTTTCAGCACAGCCAGCAGACCGGCTATCGCGAAAACCAGCTCCTGACGCTGGCGCTTCAGCAAAATCCGGGTGAGGGTCTACCGAAGGTCCGCCGCAAGCTGGGGCAGACGCACTTTGATGATCCGGCGCATGACGACAAGTTCCCGACCCATCCGCTGACCTGCGTTCGCAAGGCAGTCAAGTGGCTGCTCGGGCTCAGCAAGGAAGCGCTGGCCGTGACCAACCCAGCACCGGCACTGCCGGCAGTCGGTGCCGAGATTGAGCTTCCGCAGATCGGCTGCGCGATCAAGGTTCCGCCGCGCTATCTGCCGATTCCCGATGGCGTGCTGCCGGTTCCGGCGGGCGTCCAGCTTCTGTCGCGGGTGATCTTGGAAGGTGCCGATGATCCGCAGATGCTCGATGTTCGCTTGGTCGCCGGAGTCAATCTGTCGCCCGAGACGCGTCAGGCGAAGCTCGCCGAAATGGTGCAGCAGCAGATCGCCGAGTGGCAGCAAAACGGTGCCACCAACATCGAGATCAGCTCGGAGCCGATCGATCCGCCGGGTGGCAATGAGGGTGGGCGAATCGCGATTGCGGTTTCCGTCAGCATGCTGCTCGGTGGTGTGCCGACCCATACCGTGGCGCGCTGGCTCTGTGACAAAGACGGCAAGGTGTTCCGCGTTGGCGTGGCGACCCCGCCCTACGTACCCACCGCCGATGCCGCCGCCGACGTCGACTTCGTACTCAACTCGTTCCGCCGTCTGCCGATGAAGTCGGGCGGAGCGTGGCTGACCTCTGACCTTCAGCTCGCCCCGGCCAAGCGAGCCCAGCTCGCCGCCCAAAAACAAGCGTAGAGAAATCCTTACCGCTATCCGCTACAGGTGACATGCAGGATGTCGCTTGGTAGACCCTGCTCCTGGTCTTTGCAGACACCGATCAGTCGATATTCTCTCGTCTCGGGGACGCCGGGCTGAGCGAGCGGGGTACAGTCGTCGTAAGGCGTGTGGGTATCACGCGCCAGGAAGGTCCACTCGACCTGGCCAGGGCGACGGGCGTAGACGTTGACGCTGTCGAACGGTCCCTTCCGAAACTGAATCCGGACCCGACCGCGCTGCACTTCTGCGGAGCCGGTCACCTGGTGCTGCGCTGTGGTGAGCTGGCTCGTCGTGCTAACGATGCCAAGGTCTGGACCGATGGCAGGTTTTTGGGCGAAGCCGGGCTGCGCTTTGATCAGTCGAATGCCGGCACGTAGGCCGGGTAGAGCGCTTTCGCGCACTGCATTGGTGGCCGCGATCTGCGATTGGTATTCGGCCTGCTTTTTCTGGTTGGCGGTAATCGCGCTGGAAAGCTGGTCGCAGCTTCCCTGCATCGACTTCACCTGGGCATCGGTCAACCCGAGATCCTTTTGGTGCCCGGGTAGCTTGTCGCTGAAGTTCTTCAGCCAGATCAACGTATCGCCATCACGCGAGGGAAGGAAGTCAGCCATGGTGCGGTCCTTTCGAAGGTTGCCAGATATCCGCCCTTGTGTACGGACAGGTGGACCTTCCAGCAACCGGTGGGCCAGGCCATGTTGGCACCACGATTTGACAGCGGAGGTGGCCAGACCTCGTCTGAGAAAGCTCAAACGAAGCCCAGCCTCCAACCGATTTCATCCGGACTTTCCCGGATTTCGTCCGGGCTTTACCGGATTTCGTCCGGGCTACCGGATTGCCAAATCGCCATTTGGGAACTCCCGAACGCCATTTGGGAACTCCTGAACGCCATCCGGGAACTCCCGAACGCCATTTGGGAACTCCCGAACGCCATTTGGGAACTCCTGAACGCCATTTGGGAACTCCCGAACGCCATTTGGGAACTCCTGAACGCCATCCGGGAACTCCCGAACGTCATTTGGGAACTCCCCAGCGTCATCCGGGAACTCCCCAGCGTCATCCGGGAACTCCCCAG
>CALLYL010000540.1 GCA_937859535.1 uncultured Myxococcales bacterium | reverse complement strand
TCACCGGCGATACCGTCGGCTTGGGCATGAAGTCGACGCTGTTGGCCGTGCCATCATCGATGCGACGGATGCGACCACTCGCTATGTCCCAATAGTAGATCGAGCCGAGCAGCGAGCCCTTGGCGAACTTCATCGCCACCGGCTTGCCACTGTAGACGGTGCCGCTCGCTTTGTCCCAACGATCCACGGTCAATACCGCGTCGCTATCTGGGCTGGTCTGCGCCGCTCCCGACCAAGCCTTGGCATCGGGCAGCAGATCGTACTTAAAGGCCGCGCCACTATGCACCACATAGGTGGTCATCGTGTAGTTCGGCTTGACGATCTGAACCCGGTACAGATCCCCCGCCACACCATTGGTCCACTTTATCTCTGATGTCCGTTGCCCGTTGGGAACTTCTGCGGTTCGCCTGGATCCGGGAGGTGAGAGGGAATCGTCTATGTCAGGTGACTGAGTTGTCTTCCAGGGATCTGATGAATGCACATGCTTTGTCGCAGAGAATCAACGGTACGGCATCGATGGATACGTTAGCAGGCACAATACGGCGATGTCTGGATTCGGTCTCTAGGAATCGGCGGTGTGGTTGGTCAGTACCGACGGTAAAATCAGCGATATCCTGAGGCGTTCCCTGTCTCGGTTCCTGATGACCATGATAGCTTCAGATCGAGTGGACTTGGGTGATGGCGCAGGAAGGGGGGGGTCCACCGTAGAGCAGGACATCATCCATGAAACAAGATCCAATGCTCCCATTCAGTGCTGTCAGTCTTCGAGAGCGTGCCATGCTTCGGCTCAGTCACCAGTCAATTCCTGACGTTACGCAGATGTCAGTTGCCGAACTTCAGCGCTGGTCCTACGAACTGCTGATTGAAAAGGCAGCGCTGGAGCTGCAAATCGAAGACCTGCAGGAAGCCCTGCGAACGATAGAGGAAAAGCGAGCGGAGTCACCCTATCAGCAGGACTCTGCTCAGGTCTTCGTGGATCGGGAAAGGCTTCACTTTCAGGCGCAGCTCCTGGGAGCGGTGGGAGAAGCGGTGATTGCGACCGATCTGGCCGGAACCATCACCTACTTCAATCGTGCCGCAGAGGCGCTGTATGGCTGGTCGGCCCAAGAGGTCATCGGTCGCAACTGTGTAGACGTACTCACCAACGAGGCGTCCGCAGAACAGAGCGCAGAGATCATGGCGCAGCTTGGACGAGGTGAAAGCTGGAGTGGCGAATTTGTGGTGCGACGGCGGGATCACAGCACATTTTTGGCAATGGTTCGAGACTCGCCGATTCTCAATGTCGCGGGCGAGATGATCGGCATCAAGGGAATTTCGCAGGACATCAGTTCCCAAAAACGGACCGAGACCGCACTGCAAACGACAAGCGAGCTCATGGAACGCGCATTCCATGCGATCTCCGATGGGTTGGTGATTCAAGGACCAGACGGCCGCGTCATTCAATGCAACACGGCCGCCGAAGAGATATTGGGGCTGAGTTCCGATCAGATCGCTGGAAGTAGCGCGCTCGATCCACACTGGCAGGCAGTACATCCAGATGGGAGCCCATTTCCAGGCACAGATCACCCGGCGATGGTGACGCTGCGGACGGGGCAGCCGGTACGTGGGGTGGTGATGGGGATCAAGAAGCCGAATGGGAGTCGGACTTGGATCAAGACCAACTCGGCACCGCTGTCGGCTGGTCAAGGTGTGCTCTGTAGCTTCAGCGATATCACCGCACAACAGCAGTCTCTTGAAAGTATCACGTTTCAGGCCCAGCTCTTACACAAAGTGGGAGAAGCGATCGTGGTTGTGGATCTAGTCGGCAGAATTGTCTACTTCAATCCAGCAGCCGAGACGCTGTTTGGCTGGAAGAGTGAAGAGCTGCTGGGTCAGAGTATCACTGTAGTCCTCTCACTTAGCGTGACCGATGGTCAGATAGCGGAGCTAATCAGTCGGCTTGAACAAGGCGAACACTTCCGGACAGAGATTCCAGCGCGGCACAGCAACGGTTCCTGGCTCTTGATCGAGATCAGAAACTCTCCGGTTCGCAACGCAGCAGGTCAGCTCATCGGAATCATCGGCGTCGCCCAAGACATCACCCAGCGCCGGAAGGTTGAAGAGCGTCTGAACTTTCAAGCGCAGCTCCTGAGCGCCGTCGGTCAATCGGTGATTGCGGTTGATATGGAAGGCCTCATCACCTATGTGAACCCTGCGGCGGAGTCTCTGTACGGCTGGAGATCAGAAGATGTCATCGGCCACAACGTGGTAGCGATCTTGCCAAGTCGAGCCTCTGTGGAGCAAGCGGCTGCGATCCTGGATCAGCTTGGCCGGGGTGAGTCGTGGAGCGGAGAATTCCGGGTCCAAAAGCGTGACGGAACCGAGTTCTGGGCAGAGGTCACCGATAGCCCGATCCGCAATGCCAGCGGCGACATCGTCGGACTGGCCGGAATCTCGCAGGACATCACGGCGCGCAAGCAGGCCGAGCAAGCACTTCGCAACAGTGAGCAGTTCATCCGTACAGTGGCCAACCACCTACCGATTGGGGTGAGCTACTGGACCAAAGATCTACACTGTTCCTTTGCGAATCATTCGGCTCAGGTGTGGTTTGGGAAGACCTCCGATGCGCTGGTCGGATGCGCGCTGGCAGATATCTTGGGCGCGGCTTCGTTTCGAGAGAGCGAGCCCTACTTGATGGCCGCAGTTCAGGGTCAACCGCAGTCGTTCGAGTTCACCAGGAATCGCCCAGGCGGCGTCATCGAATACTATTGGATTCAGCACGTTCCTTACATCGCGGAAGGAGTGGTCAGCGGTCTGCTCATGGTGGTTTCTGACATCACAGAGCTCAAGCGCGGAGAGAACGCACGTTCCCGATTGGCAGCGATTGTGGAATCCGCGAGTGATGCGATTGCCAGCATCAACCGAGAGGGGATGGTTCTTTCGTGGAATCCCGGCTGCGAGCGGCTGTTCGGCTACCGGGCCGAAGAGATCATCGGTCACAGTGTTCAGCAATTGTTTCCTCCCGGCCGCATGGAGGAAGAAAACCGGATCATTGAGCGTGTGCATCGAGGGGAGCTGGTCGAACACTTCGAAACCGAGCGACTGCGAAAGGATGGCTCCACCGTGCCAGTGGAGCTTACGCTGTCGCCGATTCGCGATGAGAGTGGCCGGATCATCGGTCGCTCTAAGATCGCGCATGACATCACGCTCCGGAAGAAAGCAGAGTCGGAACTGCGGCTACTCAACACCTGCATTGCCTGTCTGCACGACGTGGTGATGATCACGGAGG
>CALLYL010000539.1 GCA_937859535.1 uncultured Myxococcales bacterium | reverse complement strand
CGAGCTCGACATCCCGGACCCGATAGACACTGCCACTCGCACCAACCCCAAGTATAGCCAGCAGCTCGTACCGACCACCGTACAGCGGCGTCGCCAAACCCGATACATCCAGCAGGGAGTCAGCCCCCGGCAAGCGCGACGACCGAACGGGGTGCACGCTCCCCTCTCGCCCTTTCACTTCACTCATCTAGTTAGCGTGATTATCACGCAGTCGGTCCCTCGGCGGCACAACTAATCTTCGTATCAAATTGAAAGCGCATTGGGCCCTTCATTTCCTGACCCGAGCCCACATCCCCGAAATGATATAGCAAACATGGAAGGCTCAACAATACTTCCCTAATTGATTCTGTCGAAGACCGGGAAGTCCGTGCAAAGTATGCGACAGACAAGAAGTGATCGTAGGCACAGTCTTCTGTCTCTAGTCCAAAGAAGGCCCGGTTATCGGCAAATAGCGCGGGCTTGGTTTTCTTGAGAGTCGCTGCAATCAGCTCTGGTTTCTGCTGAAACGCCGTCGCCGCCAGCTCGATGGTGCGCGCCGGGTCTTTGTTGAGGCCATCGACGGCCGTGAAGAACGCCTGCACAAAGGCCGTCACTTGCGCTTCGTTTTGATCAAGCCACTCTTTGCGCGCAAACAGCACATCGCCGACGAGGTTGGTCGCCGTCTCGGTAGTCACCAGCGTCGTACCTTTGCCGTCGGCAATCGCCTCCGACAAGTGCGGTTCCCAGATCGCGACGGCATCGACCTCGCCCCGCTGAAACAGAGCCCCGGCCTCGGGCGTCTTGGTTGCAAAGACCAGGCTGCTCTTGACCGTCTCGACCTCGGCGGGTTTGAGGTTGCTCTTTTCCAAAAGCGACAGCAAAAGGTAGTGCGTCGGCGTATTGCGCGTCGTCGCCACCCTCGCCGTCTTCAGGTCTTCGATGCTCTTAAATTGCGGCTTGGCGGCAATGCCAATGTTGCCTCGGCTCCAGTCGACAAACAGGAAGCTACGCAGCTCGATGCCCTTTTGTTTATACAGCGGAGCCAGGTTGGCCAGGTAGTCCAGTGTCAGCAGCATCACGTCGACCTCTTTGTCGTCGAACGCCTTGAGCCGCTCTTTGCTGCCCCGAATCAATCGAATTTCGACGTCGAGTCCGGCCTTGGCAAACAGTGACGCCGGACCCGGCTTGGCCCCATCGTTGGCGAGCAGCAGAGGATAGCCGCCTCCAAAGTCATTGACACCGACGACGATTCGCTTGCTCTGGGCAGTCGAAATCGGCTCACTCGCTGGCGGCCCCAGCGCTGGCTTCCCCGTCGCATCGTACTTCGGTGCCGGTCGTGAAATCGTTGGTGAATGCGACCGCTTCGACAGCTCGACCTGGGTGATGTAGGCCGCCACGGCGATGATCACCGCCGCGACAAACAGCTTGGCAAACGGTGTAAGCTTCATAACCGCCTATCATATCTCGGTTTCCACACAGGACTCATGACAAGGACTGATAATCAAACTGGATCGACAATCACTTACCATTCCATACCAGTGCACACCATTCCGTACGATCACTTGCGCATAAAATAGAGGCATGACAATATTTAGAAAACAAGGAGCTGACCAATAATGATCCGTTCTATATCCACATTCCTACTCGCAACTACCTTTCTATTGGGTAGTTTAACTGGCTCCGTCAATGCGGAATCACAAGCAATCACGATGGGATCGCCCCGTGCTGACCTACAGCCGGGGCCCGTCAGTCAAGCGCCAGAGCTGTCGCTGGATTCAGCACCAATGAGCATCGAGCCCTCGCGGGAGGGAAGCGGTTTTTTCAGACGGCCGCCCACCCATCAGCAGCGCTGCCAGGCCAGTTGCCGAGGCATCAAAGGCGCTTCTGCCCATAGCAGGTGCATCCACTCCTGTATGTCGCGTCACTAACCGGACACGACTGGCTTATAGCGTCGTCTTGACGACCTGCACCGCGGCGGCGTTGATGGTGGTCCAGTCGGGCAATCGACGCCGAAGCTCAAGCAGCTCACGAGTCTGCGCAGGAGCATGGTTTTGGCGGAGTGTGACCGTGACCGGCGTCGTTCCGCGTAGACGGAGCGTCACTTCTTGACCGACAGGATTGGGCGAGTAAAAGACCGCCGAGATCATCGGCTGGCCATCGCCCGGCTGCGGCAGCGGCTCACCGAGCGACCAACCGGCCAAGGACTCTCTCGGAATGTCGATGGAGGTCATCCAGCCACTCGCAAGCAGTCGCATCGTCACGGTGCGGGTTCCCGTCAGGGCATCCTCGCTGCGCGATAGCACCTCCAATCGCGGCGGTGTAGCGTCGAGCGGTGACGCAGGAAGTTTGTGACTATAGGGCGGCAGCCAGCCGGGCGGGAGCAGCGCGTTGGGCCAGTCCTCGCTCGCCGGCACTGGCTGCGCCTCGGGAATTCCCGCCTGATGAGGCAATAGCGGCAGCACATCCAGACTCATCAGCAAAAGCGCCGCTTGGCCATCGCGCTGGGCATGAGTGGCCAGCAAGCGCTTCGGCCGCACCGCCGAATAGGGAAAATGCAGCGTGGTGCTGATCACCCCGAGTCCCGCAACCGCCAGCCAGACCCCGAGCGCCCATCGAAGCTGTCCGACACGGTGAAGACCAGCCAGGCCGCACAGCGCCAGCGGTACCACCACAAACATCCCATACACCATCGCCAGTTTGACATCGCCGGGCGGAGGAACCGGAAACATCCCAGAGAGCCCCGCCAGCGCCGGTACCATGTGAACCACGAGCTGGACCAAGCCGGTCATCCCCAGGACAACGCTCGCCAGCCACAGTCCCAAGCGAGCGCGAGGCACACTCTGACCGACCAAGATAGCCAGAGACGATGGCAACACCCACCACAGCGCCAGATAGCCAATCCCCAGCGAGCGTGCCGTCGCCAACAAAAGCAGTCCGCCCCAACCCAGAAGCCCACTTGCCCAGGCAGTTTGGAACACCGATTCTGCGCTCATTCCAGTTGCCAAGGCGCGACGTCGCCACAGGCCCAGCACCGCGAGCACACCACCGATTCCGGCCCCGATGAAGCACGGCGCACTGAGCAGCGGCATCGCAAACCAGCCATGCGGTCGTTGCAAAATCTGGGCGAGTATCACAGCAACCAGCAGCGCAGACAAAAGCCCCGCCAGCGCGGACAAAAGCGTCCAGCCGGTACTGCGCAAAAGCTGCCGCCCCGTGACCTCACCGCTGCGTAGCAACCGGAAGATCGCGAAACCAAGCAGCGCCAGCGCCCCCACTCCCAGCCCGCGTGCCGTCGTCATCGAATAGACCACGAGCTTCTGTCCGAGCAGGTCGTAGTACACCGCTGACTCCGTCTTTGCCTCAAGCTGCGGCGGATGAGTGGCTAGCTCACGAGTCACCGCGAGCAGCGTAGTCCCAAGATGCTGAAGCGTGCCCGGCCCCAGTCGCGAGGACACATCCAAGTGAGTGTGGACCGCCCAGATGTCCCCAAGCGCCGCGAAGTCGAGTCCCGGAATCCCAAAGCGTGTCAGCGGCTCAAAGTCCCCGCTCTGTCCGAGCAGTCCGCTCTGCGCCAAGTCGTTGTGCAGCACACTCGCTTGAGGCATCGGTGCCGCTCGTGCATAGGCTGAGATCAGCGCCTTGACCTGACCACTGGCCTGAACGAGCGCCGCCTTGCCCGAGCCCGAACCATCGGTGTCCAGAAACACCCGCACATCCTTGGCAAAGCGGTGCTGTAGAAAGCCTGCCGCGCCCACCGAGCCCGCCTCTTCACCGCCGTTTAGGTTCAGCACCACGGTCCATTCCAACTGCGGAGCTGCGGCCAGTGCGCGCATCGTCTCCAGCGCCGCCGCCGTACCCAGCCCGTTATCGGTCGCACCCGGTGCCTCTGCGGGTGAGTCATAGTGCGCGTTGAGTAACACCGCATCGGTTCGTCGCCCAGCCAGCCGAGCCACGACGTTGCGCACGCGATAATGAAAGTTCACTCCGGTCCAGATGGCCAGCCGATTGTCACCTTCGACATCCTGCACTTCGACCTCGACCCTCGGTAGCTTGCGCAGCTCGGTGGCCAGGAACTCAGCGGCAGCGGCTCCGGCTGGGCTCCCGATTGGATGCGGTCCGATCTCATCGGCCAGCTTTCTCACCACAACCATCGCTCGCGCTTCCGAAAATTCCAGAAGAGACGCGTCCATCCCCTGCGGTTTCGATGGCTGCTGCGCCCACCATGTAAGTCCAAAGAGCCCTAACAAAATCCCCAGCAGCGCAAGCCAGGTCCGTGCCGCTGCATTGCCATCGCCCAAAGACCGTTGTGCTGTGTTCATCGCTGCTCCGCTTGCCGCGTCAGGGCTCCATTGTGTCTCACCACGCCAGCAGGACTCCAAAGATATCCCACCTAGAACAGGGCGGCAGCGCGAATACGTTTCAGGACCAGTACGTCAGTGCGATAAGCTCACAAGCGAAGGAGAGTAATCACATGCGTGGTCCCACCTTTCAGCATTGGACGTTGGCGCTCTTGATGGTGAACGGAGCCCTCATGTCGGATGGCAACGCAGCCAAGGCAAAGCCCAAACCCAAAGTGGTCCTCAATGCCAAAGTCGCTCCCGCAACGGCCAACAAGCCCGATGGCAAGATGGTCCCAACCGCCACGCAGCCTGCCCCCACAACGACGACTGTGTACGCGACGCCGGCTCCTTCTTCGGCTCCAGCACAAGCTCCCTCGCCTCCACCAGTTCCAGCACCAGTTCCAGCAGCGGTGGCACCAACCGTTGCACCAGCAGCCCCAGTTGTCCCACCCGCGCCACCGCGACCAGCGCCGGGCAGCGTGATGGTCAGTACCCTGATTGCCGCAGGAGACTCCTCTGGATATCAGGACGGACCGGGGACAGTCGCCCGCTTCGACACGGTGGAAGGGGCCGCGCTGATCGGAAACGACCTATATGTGAGCGATGCCAACGGCAGCGATGTCATTCGCCGCGTCAACTTGCAAAGTGGAGACGTTTCCACGCTGGTCGGTAAGCAACGAGAGAGCAACACCGTCGACGGCAGCTTTGCAGAGTCCCGCTTCCTGAAGCCCGGACCCATGGTCGCTGTGGGCAGCACTCTGTATGTGATTCAGCTTGCCACCGAGCATGGCGGAGCCTGCATTCGCAGCATCGATCTGGCCGCGCAGCGCACCGCAACGCTCACCGGGAACTGCCAGCGCAAGGGCAACCTGGATGGAAACAAAGACACCGCGCTGTTTTCCTCGCCGCGTGCGATGGTGACCGATGGACAGAACCTGTATGTGGCCGATTCGGTACGAGTCCGTGCGGTTGCTCTGGCCAATGGAACAGTGACGACCTTGGCCGGTGAAGCGGATGCACAGTGTGACTTCGGTCTTCAGAAGATATGCAAAGGGGGCTGGGTCGACGGCGCTGGCAACGAGGCCCGCTTTGAATCGATCCGCAGTCTCGCGCTGGCTGATCGCAACCTCTACATCGCCGATGGCGATGCGATTCGGATGCTCGACCTGAACTCACGCAAGGTAACGACCGTCATTGGCAGCCGCAAATCCGAGCACGGTGGAGACGATGGAGTCGGTGCCAAAGCAGGACTCACCAGCGTCAAAGCCATCACCAAGGCAGACGGTGGTCTGTACATTCTGCAAGGCCCCTACTTTGCCGGACTCCGTTACCTGAACCTTTCGACCAATGCGCTGATTTCCCTGACAGGAGTAACGATTCCTCCCTTTGTCCGAGGAAACAGCGATGTCGACGGACCCGCCACCAAAGCAAACTTCGTAAACCCCAAGCACCTGGTTACGGCTGGCAGCCGCGTCCTGATTATCCAGGAACGAGGCCGCATCCGCTCATTCGAGAAGTTCTAGATTAAGTGCTTGGCCGACCAGCGAGTCTTATCTGTCCGACCCGCCCGCCTGGTAGATATTAGTCATATAACATGACTAATATCTGTTTAGAAGAAGATCGGGTTCGATACCGCAAACGCCTTCCGTCCCGGATGAACCGGCGACAGATCCGCTCCGCCCGCCGAGGCATGAAGCACCACCCAGTGCTGGCTACGCCCAGACCTACCCGTCACCGTTACCGTGGCATCGTATCGTCGTCCGAGCGGAGTCACCGTCTCTCGTAGCTCCTCGGTTCCGACCGTCTCTCCATCAACGATCGTCTCCAGCCGCTTCGCTTCCAGCCAGCGCGGACTCTGCACCGTCACTTGCAGGGTCAGTGAGCCCCGCGTCGTCTTGGCCACTTCGCCCGGCCCCTCGCCATCGGGCCCACGTACCGTCATATACAGTCCGCCGGAAATGGTTGCTTTCCCGGCCCGCAGCGCATCGCGCACCGCCTCAGCACTCAGCTTCGTCGGATCATCGTGACCAAACTGAAGGCACGTGCGCGGATATCCCGTCGGACTGGTCCGCAGCCCATGGCTATCCGAGCTACCAACCGCCCAGATCTTCTTGCCGCTATTGAGCAGGGCAAACCAGTCGGGCACGATCTTGGTGCGGTTTTCATCGAAGTCGCTGTCGTTGAAGACCTCGAGCGCGCCGTATTCATCGCTGTACAACTCCGGATCGCCGCTCACCGTCGTTCGATCGAAGCTCACCGAGGAAAAATAGCCCCCAAATCCGTCCGAGCGCGGGTGATTGATGATCAGCACCGGCCTTTCGGGAAGCTGAGCAATGGTGTGAAAGACCTCTGGCGGCTTCTTCCCGGTCCACTCCACAGCCCCTCGGTTCGGTCGGTCTGGACGCGGCTGAATCGGAATGACTCCGAAGTGTCCCCAGGTGAAGGTCGTAAACTCCTCCGATGGCATTCCGAACGCCCAGCGGGTCAGCCCGAGCTTTTTGATGATCGGCTGAAAGTCGATGATGTACTCGTGCTCACTCGACACCGGAACTTCCAGTCCGTCGGCAATCGCGCCCTTTACCTTGTACTCAACATCGTCCGAGGAGTCGGCAGAATAGTAGGAATGGATGTGGAAGTCGGCACACATCACACCCTTGCTGTCGACGCTGTGCTGTAGCTCGGTCTTGACCTCGGTGGTCTTGCCCGCATCAATGGTGACGGTCTGGTCCAGGATGTCCCATTCGTAACCATGGCTCACGATGACACGATGCTTGCCCGGAGGAACTGACAGCGTCGCGGTTCCCGACACCGCGAACTCTTGCAAAATGCGACCTGCCACTTCGTCACGCACGCCGTAGGACGGCGGCAGCAGCGTCGGAGGGGTCATCGGGATGACCTGAACCCGTACCGGAAGCGCCGCCCCACTGCCTTTGTCGGTCGCCACGATCGAAAGCACGCCCGCCGTTGCGATCTGGAGATTGACCACGTTGTCGGTCGCCAACACCGGCTTTTTCGCCGATGGTGGCATCGAGTATTTACTGGCCTGAAGCTGAGCGGGTTCACTGGGCAAATGAATGGTGAACTCCCCGCGAGCATTGGTCAGCGTGCGACCCAGGTAGCTGTTATCGGCCTTGAGCGCGTGAACCCAGGCCCCGGCCATCGGCGCAGCGTTACTATCTGTGACCGTGCCCGTGACGGCACGCCAGGCTGGCTGATTCATCGCCTTCCGCACCGATTCACCGAGCCCGTCGGAGTGCGGACCCCCAACGATAAATTCCAGATAATCGACGCTCAGCGGGCTACAGCCTTTGATTTCGAGGCCACCGCCGCGCCCAATCGCCGCGCCGGAGCGACCGACGATCGGAGTCATCGGCCCGGTCAGCGGATGAATCGCAAACGTGTAGTCCCCCGAGTCGTAGCCAATCCACGCCTGATCACCGTCGAGATCGTCATAACCACGGCTCGCCGAAAACATCTGGCCTCGGCTCGAGTGAAACAGCACAAACAACTGGTGCCGGTACAGCGGCAGATCCTCGGCACGGGTATTCATCAGATGCAGGCGGACCTTCACGCTCTGCGCCCCGGGTTCGAGGATGTAATCCAGCGCGACGGGGAAGTTGAACTCCTCGGTAAGAACGCCACCAAAGGCTTCCAGGAACGGTAGGTTCTTGAGCACGCCCGAGGCCCGCACTACGGCCGCTTTGCCGTCGGAGCCGTCATTCATCACCGAGACGCTCTCGGCCGCCACGACCTGCCGCGATAGGGCCATGATCGACTCGCCGTAGAGCGAGGTTCCCGCCGGCTTGCCATCCGCCGCCACCGAGTCGAGGGCCACGATGTCACCGCCAAACGGCTGATACCCATCGGACGTGCCCGGAGCCTCGATGTAGACCGCGATTTTGTCATTGATGAGCAGGTAGTCACCCTCACGGACTGGGTGACGCGCCGTGTCAGGTTGGCGAATCCAGGCTGGGTTGGTGATGCGGCTGGCTCGGGCTTGCTTGGCCGCCTTGGCAGAGGTCGGGTCCGGATGGCCCAGCGCATCGCCGCTCGGATAGCGACTCTTTTCGCTGATGCCTTGGGCCAAGCACGGTCCGGTCGGCTGCTCGTCTGGCAGCGGTGCATCGACACCCACGCAAGACAACGAAAAAGCAGCACCACACAGCCCGAGCAATCGTCCCCACGGTCCGACCCACGGTCGAGAAGCAATCTTCGCCATCGCAAGCACCTCCAAGGCAGGAACTAGAGCAAATGACGAAGCAGACGGCAAGCGCCGGATGGACGAGGTTAGGAATACCGAACGAGTGAGGACGGACGACCGAAGGTCAGCGGACCTGCTGGGAGATGATTACGGGAAGAAAACTAGGTCGAGCGGCGAGCCACCCATGTTGTAGGGATTGTTCGATCCGACCGGTGCATTCCAGCCGCAGGTGCCTCCGCCATTGCCTGTCAGGTTCAGAACCCGAATCTGGCCATTGGGTGTCGGGGTCGTGGTGCCGGTCGGCATGGTGCCACCGAGTCCGAGCGCGCCCATGGCCACCGCAAACTGGGTGCCGGTGAGGTCGATGTTGGCCGCTCCGGCTGTGGGGGCACCACAGGCAATTGCCGTCGCGTACGGCATCGAAGTGACGTTGGTGGTGCCCTTCGAAATCGCTCCCGTCGAAGACGCAAAGCGCATGTCGTTGGTGTCGACCTTGAGGGTGGCCGGATCAATCCTCAGCTTGGTGTAACTGGTCTTGACGGTCGTTCCGGTCGCACCACCACCGGTGGTAAACTGTGAAAAATTGTCGGCCGGAGTGGTCTTAGTCAGGTTGAGGTAGGTCAGCGCCGGGGTGGCCGCCATGTGGCAGTACACATCAAACGCCTTGGTCTTGTCACCGTTCACAAACAGCTTGCGATTGCCGTTGGTGGCGGTCGGGTTGTCGGCGCGAATCTGCTCGCAACTCGATGGGTTGGCGAAGTTTGCCATCACCTGGACATCGGCAGTCAGCGTCAAGGCGCAGGTTCGCGCCGCGCCAGTACAAGCCCCGGTCCAACCAGAAAAGACCGAGGTACTGTCCGGCTCAGCGGTCAGCGTGACCATCGTCCCCTTGTCGTAGCCGCCGCTGCACGAGCCCGCGCACTGAATGCCAAAGGGCTGGCTCGATACCGAACCACCACCAGCGCCGCCCAGCGTCACGCTGAGATTGGCGCGATTGAGCTTGCTGCGGAACGTCGCAGTGACATTTTTGCCCGCGTCCATGGTCAGGCTGCACGTCGGTGATGAGCCAGTACACGCGCCCTCCCAGCCCACGAAGTCGGAGCTGTCGGAAGGGGTGACCGTGAGATCGACCTTGGTGCCGGTGTTAAACAGGCTGGAACAGACGCTGCCGCAGTCGATACCAGCCGGTTGCGAGACGATCGAGCCTCCCGAGAAATCGCCCGCCACCACCAAGTTCAACGCCGCGACCGAGGCGCTGTCCGGGTTTTGAAACGAACCACAGCCCGCGTGAACCAAAACAAAACCCATGGCCAGGCCCAGTGCCGACCGCGAAAGCAGAAGCGTAGGTGTCTTCATGTTCAAGTTCTCCGTGATGAATTGAGATGGCGGACTCTCAAGCTTGCGTCTTGCTTGGGCGGCAAGCCGAGCAGGAGTGTCGGAACCCGCTCAGGAGATTTTACCATCCAGCGCGCTTCGAATCGGCGGGAATTGCTATCCAAAACGTTGACTCGGCCAGGTCACTCACGGTCTGCCCACGCTTGACGGCACAGGCCTTGCGCCTTCACTATCCCCGCCCCATGAATGCCAACTTCCTACGCGACTTGGCTTGGGTGTCCCAACAGATGCCACGCACCGAGCGTGCGCTCGCACAGCTTCCGAGCCTTCACGGAGTGCGGCTGGCCTGCTCGATGCATCTTGAAATCAAGATGGCACCGGCTCTGTCTGGTCTTCTGGGCAAGGGAGCTACCCTGTTCCTGACCACCTGCAATCCAGCCACCGTTTCCGATGAGATGGTAATGTGGTGCGTCGCCCAAGGTGCACAGGTGCAGGCTTCACGTGGCATGTCACAGCGAGACCTCGATCGCGCCGTGGCGGCAGCACTGGACTTCGCACCCACCCATCTGTGCGAGATGGGAGCCGACCTCACGGTGGCGCTGGTGGCTCGGGCTGCACCCAGTCAGGTGTGCGCTGGACTGGAAGCCACGGGCAGCGGCACCAGTCGACTGGCTGGACTGGGGAATTCCATTCCCTATCCGATTTTCAACTGGGACGACTTGCCCATCAAAGAAGGCCTGCACAATCGGCACATGGTGGGACTCATTACGTGCAGCGCGTTCCTCGAGCGGACCCGACTGACCTTGCATGGCAAACGGGTGGTCGTGGTTGGCTATGGACTGGTGGGCCAGGGCGTGGCGGACGCAGCGCGGGCATTTGGCGGAGCGGTCACCGTGGTAGAGCGCGATCCGGCGCGGGCCCTGCAAGCCGAGTTTGCGGGCTGGAAAGTGGAAGAGCTTCCCGCGGCCTTGGCCAAGGCCGATGTGATCATCACAGCCACCGGAGCGACCCATGTTCTCGGCCCGACGCAGCTCGATCTGCTCAAAGATGGGGTGTTCCTGCTCAATGTCGGGCACGCCAACCAGGAAATCGATGTCCCAGCGCTACTTGCCCATCCCAACAGCCCCGTGTTGCCGGATCTGTTGCGGGTGGACCTGCCCCGATCGCGCCGCGTCTTCCTGTTTGCAATGGGAGCGATGGCCAACCTGGCGGCGGGTCAGGGCGACAGCTTGAACGCCTTCGACGTGACGTTGGCAGCGCTCGTGGCGGGCGTGGGATTTATGGTTACAAAAGGT
>CALLYL010000538.1 GCA_937859535.1 uncultured Myxococcales bacterium | reverse complement strand
CCTCCCGCTCCGAGCACTTGCGTCACCAAATGACGAATGATCGCGGAGTCATCGACCACTAGCACCCGATGAGTCTGCGCATGTGGTTGGTCGAACGCCGAACTGCTGGCTTGCTGAACTCTCCGCAGCAGATCAATGGGATTCACGTACAACACCAAGCGACCGTCGTCCAGGGTTGCACTCGCGGTGCTCCCAGAGCTGGCTGCCGTCAACGGATCGCACGGCTTTCGCACCAACTCGCACTCACCGATGATGCCTCCAATCGAGAAGGCCGTCGGCCCACTGGTGGTGCCCACAATAATGACGAGTGGTTCAACGATGGTCTGGGACTTCGGCCCAGTGATGCCCAGCGCGGTCGTCATCGACACCAAAGGCAGGATGCCATGTCGAGACCACAATGCCCGACCACCTGCGACAGGCCGAACGGTTTGAGCGCTAAGATTTAGAACATCCAGCACTTGCCGAGCAGGAATGGCGTACAGAGTGCCTTGATACGAAAACACCAAGGCCCGCTCACGACTGAGTCTGGCCGGTAGGGTCAGGTAGAAATGAGTACCGGCACCGAGCGTACTGGTAAGCTCGACTGTTCCACCGACACGCTCCACCGCGCTGCGGACTACATCAAGCCCGATACCACGGCCAGAAATATCTGTGACCGTATCTTTGGTCGAAAAGCCGTGCCGAAACAGGAGCCCATAAACCTGGGCATCACTCAGCGCATCTGCGGCGGTCCGGGACAACAGGTTCCGTGCGACCGCAGCGTTACGCACCAGGGCCGCGTCGATGCCACGTCCATCATCTCCCACGGTGATCACCAGCGTGGCACCATGCGACTCTGCGCCAAGTACCAAAGTCGCTTCAGGGGACTTTCCCTCTCGCTCGATCGGTTGCTCCACTCCGTGATCGATCGCGTTCCGAACCAGATGGAGCAGCGGATCCCACAGCGAATCAAGTACGCTTCTTTCCAACTGGGCACTGCCGCTATGGATTCGGACACGCACTCTCTTACCTTGGCTGCGCGCCAAGTCCTCTGCATGCTGCGCCAGATCGACGAGGACGGGCTCCACCGGTACGAGCTGGAGCGCCCACACCATCCCAGTGACCTCCTCGATTCGAACGCGGCAGCGGTCGAGTTCCTCGCGCAATGCACGAAGATCCGCACTGCGTGGGGATTTCTCGGCCAGCGTCACTTGCGCCTGGGCAAACAGCGCATGGAAAACAGTCTCTAGCTCAGCCGTGCTATCACAAAGATCATCGATTTTCTTCGATGAGACATGCACCCAGCGCTGTACTTCGGCTTTCTCAATACTATCCGATGGAGCCGAAGCAGACACCTGAGAGGATACCGCACTACTGTAGTGTTCCTGATCGAGTCGAGCCTCTGGATGCAGTACCGAAGCAGAGGAGGACTCTGGAGTGTTCTTCGATGCAACCCCGGATGCGACAGGACTCCCGAGCGCACTCTGTAATTCCTCTTTGGTAGAGGACAGCGCGGCATTGAGCACCGCATCGTCCATCTCGGATTCATTCATCACAGTAATTAACGAAGTAAGCCCTCTGCGGCAGTGTCGAAGAGTGTTCTGCTCGATCGGCCCGTTCTGTTGGGTCACCGGACGTAGCAAGTCTTCCAGTAGATGGACGATGTTGCTCACTGAGGGCAAGCCGAGCATCCGTGATTCACCTTTGATCGTATGCAGTTCCCGCAGTGTGGAAACCACGTTCGGTGAGGTGGACGACTCCGCTTCGACGTGACCCAGGTCCAGGTCCATTTTTCGCAATCGCTCGATAGCGCTGGCCCGAAATCGCTGAATTAGCTGTTGTTTGCGGTCGTTCATTTGTCTGCGCCCTCAAGCTTGAACTTACCGACCACTTCATTCAGGTGCTGTGCCGTTCTGCGCAGCATTTCACTGGAGGCCCGAATCTCACGAGTGGAGGTCACGCTGTCGCTCAGGATCGCAGAAATCTCCTGCATGCTCTCCAATACCTGGCCGGTGGCTGTACGCTGCTGCTGAGTGACCAGGGTAATTTGTCGTGCGGACTCTGTGGTGTTCTCTGCCAACTGGCGACTCTCGTTCGTGGACGAGGCCGTCGAAGCAGCCGAACTCCGGATGTCTACGAGCAGTGACTTGACGCTCTGCACGCTCGCCGTCACGCGTTCTGCCAAGCGACGCATTTCGGTCGCAACCAACGCAAAGGCTCGTCCGGCCTCTCCGGCCCGGGTTGCTTCAAGCGAGGCATTGAGAGCCAGCAAATCGCTGCGATCTGCGATGTCTCGAATGACCTCCAAAAGCTCCGCAATACGGGCCGTATGACTATTCAGTGTCGTTGCATGAGAGGACATCCCATCGGTAGTCTGACGGGTTCGCTGGGCATTCTCAAACACGCCACGGGCGGATTCCGCAATGTTGCCCGCGCTGTCATGTAGTGACTGCATGGTGCGACTGACTTCTTCAACACCGCCTGCCTGCTTTGCGGTAGAGGCTTCTTGTTCTTGCAGCACGGCGTAGATTTGCGTCGCCGCTCCCCCAAGCTTCATAGCGGCTTCGGATATCTGTCCTACCAAAGCCCGCTGTCCTGCCACCATGCGCTGAATGGCTTCGCCTACCTGACCATCTAAAAGTACCTTACCTCCCAGGTCACCCCGTCCGAGTCTGTCCGCAACGCTCGCCAACCCCCGCAGCAGTTGCAGCATGCGATCAAACGCGGCGGCCATCTGCCCAACCTCATCCTTGCGAGTGATCCCAAGATTCGGCTGCGACAGATCGCCACCGGCAATGCGCAACGCAACCGAAGTGATCATATGGATCGGGCCCACCAAGATCGTACCAATGATGTAGTTTACCGCAGTACCCAGAAGCAGTACCAGCAGAGACCACAAGATGATGTTCCGCTGCCAGGCCCTCATCTCAAGCTGAAGCCCCGACATGGAAAAGCCGAGTGTAAGTGTACCGACGACTCCCACCTTACCGGTCACCGCACGATCGATTCTCATCACTCCATTGTGAACGGTGATGACCGACTGCGATCCTACGGCCACTCGGCTGTCGGGAATCCGCTCGGGATTGATGCTGACCAGAACCGTTCCGTTCGCCCGGCGCACCAGTGCATAGTCAAAGTCCGTGACCAAGCGAAGGCCATCGATCGACTCCTGGCTGTTTTTGGCATCGTCAAATTCAACACCAGCGGTGAGTGCAGCGGCGGCCACCTGTGCCAGACTTGCCACGCGCTCTTCCATCCGCTGTTGCAGTACCTCTCCGATGCGCGACGGTAGAATCAGTATCAGCGCCAGCGAAACCGCCAACAAGATCAAACTGGTCAGTGAAACCAGTCGGGCTCGCAGAGAAATGGCAGTCAGGTGTACGTTCATTTTTGATTCCGTCATCGATACAAATCTGCAATCCGCAGCAGAGAGGCATCCAAATCGACCCCCTCTGCGCGGGTAGCCGGTAGGTTGACCACGATGTGGACTCGATCATCAGCATTGGCAAAGCCAATGCTAAGCCCACTTTTTACAAAGGCCGTGTTGAGAGTGAAGCTGAGCACGGAGCGCTTGCGAGCCACTGTACTGATGTTGGGAATCGCATCCCCAAGCCCTGAACAGACAAACACGGCAACAGCCCGCAGCGACGCCAAACGAGCATCGAGTGCCGCCGGATTCGCATAGGCGTACGAAGTGACTTTGACCGCCAAGCCAGAGATGATGGCCCCGCTCGAGAGATCCTCAAGCGCGTTTTCCATGTCAATCTGCAAAGACTCGGATGCCTGATTCCCTTCCTGAAACAGCACAACGATCGATGCAGTTTTGCCATCCGATCGTGCTTTCAGGTTGCGGTCATAGGCCAGCACACGCAGGATAAGCAGTCCGAGCTGCTTTGGACCAAGCTCCGCCGCCTCCGCATTGCTGCAGAGTCCAGCAGCAGCAGAGATGAGCGTGACTATGGCTGCCCGTCGGTTCATGCTGGTTCCTAGAATGCGACCCGCGCCTCTAGAGACAGGTGATGTGTAGCGATCTCACCGGTCTGGAGATTCCAGCGAGGTGCATAGGAAGCGCGAACCGATGAGCTGGGAACCTTCTGCGGAAAGGGAAAGACCGCTACTCCGAATGTCGCAGCGATCCGGTCCAATTCGCGTGATCCATCGAGCCGTATGGCATCTACCATCACAATTGGTTCCACATACTTGAAGCGATAGCTGAGCAGACCGTAGCCGCCCAACTTTAGGAGAGTGTTGGTCTCTGTCTCCTGAAGCGTTGTCGCAAACTCACCACGAAGGGTAAACTTGCCACGTTTCCAAGACATGTGAGCATCGCCAATATAGATACGATACTGACCCGTCTCGGTGTAGACACCTTCGTAACCAGACACCCCAAACGTCAGCCCGGGACTTGGTTCCAGTTGAAACTGCCACCCCACGCTCTTGTGGGAATTGTGGGTGTCTAGAAAGTTGTTTCGCATGTCTCTGAGCGGCCCGCCCGTGAGCGGATCTCCAGGGTTCACAACACGCTGTTCCAAACCATTGACTACATAAAAGGAGTAGGAAAGGCCGCGTCCATCGCCCCACTTATATCGACCGTAGAACTGCAAACCCAGCTCGCCCCATTCCGAAGGAATGACGTTTCCATAGAACATTGGCATGTCTGTCAGCGGAAACATAAACTGCGGCTCTGGATAGATGTTGATGCCTCCCATGGGAGTCAGAAAGCGTCCGGCACGGACAAACAGAAACTCACGGAAAACCCGCAAATCAAGTTGAGCAAAATCAGAGGACAGCGTGGTATCCACGGCATCGAAGAAGACCTGCGCTTCGACGAATACTCGATTCATTAGCTCAGCGCCGACGAACAGGGTGAGTTCTCCGATAAACCGAGGCGTGTCTTCACCCTCGTGATCGTTCAGTAGATCGGGCTCCGGTGAAGTCTGTCCCACGATGCCAGCGGTGATGATGCCGTGGACGTAGCTGGAGATCCCATACTTGGGTAGAAGCTTCGTGAAGGAACCCAACCCAGAGAATGTGGCATCCGAATCAAGCAACTGCGCCAGCGGAATCCCACCGATGCCAAGCTCCGGTAGGCCAAGCGATTTGCTCGATTCAGCCACCAAACCACCGGGGGCAGCTGGAACCTTCTCTTTCCCACTTCCGCTTAGCCGTAAGCCACTCGGCTCCATCAGCGGTGCCGGAGCTGGCTCTGTCGTGCTGTCGGGTGCGCTGATCTCTGGCTGGGATCCCGCACCCTGCGCAGAGGCCTGTCCGCAGATACACAACCCCAGCATCACCACAAGGGTCTGAAAACGGCTTGCTAACAGACGAGCCATCATGCGGACTCCTTGGAATGGGCCATAGGAGAAAGCGCAGCGCGTGCTTCCGACAGTCGATACGGATCGACGATCAAGAACAGGACGCGGTCTTCTGCCAGAGCCACCCCAACTGAACTGCCCCCGGGACTTATGCACAAGGGAGGAAGGGGTGCGACTTGGGAAGGGTCTACTGTAATCATGCTGAGTACACCACGAACAATCAACGGAGCTGACTCTTCTCCACCGCGATCGGTCAGCACCACGAGCCGTGCTTCCTCTGCCGCAGGCACATCGTCCGCCAATACACCTTCTGCGGAGCCAACGCTGGTTGCCGCAGGAAGGATGTACCAAATGTCCGCCGCAGAAACTCCCATCGGTCCACTCTCTGACTGAAAGACCACGTAGGTCTGCTCTGCATTCTGGTTTTTCGTCAACGAGTCCTCTGTTCGCTCGATCCAATGCCGCGACTCCCGACATTGCTACGCTCTAGTGTCTCCGCCACCACCAAGCCCACATCGAGGAGCGGCATCACCATGTCGTCCAGCTCCAACTCATGGCTGGCATACACTGGGCGTGTGGCATGGATGGGCCGAACCAGCCCCTCTGCAATCACCGCTGCTTCTCGAACCTCTTCAACAGGAATCGCAAGCAGACAACCGCGTGCCTTGGCAACCAACGTGCGATGGCTGGCTATGCCAGGTTGAAGAGGAGGAAAGCGGAGCAGAAGTGGAAGATCAAGTACAGCCACCGCACGCCCGTTCCATGCAATGACACCAGGCCACTGCGCCGGTGCAGAAGGTACCTTGAACCAGTCCCGCTGACCAAGGATCTGCTGCACCAATCCAGCATCTACAGCCAGCCAAATTCGCTGCACTCGGATAGGCAATATGTACACGAGTGAACGCCCCTCTTGTTTCGATGAATACCCGCGAACTTACGGAGGTTTCCGACATAGCAGCGGATGCGGAGTAAGACTTGACAGGCTCTGCCCAGCGCCTAGCGGCACGCCCGAAAGTCGTCCCTCAGGATGAATAATATTGCAGCAATCAAAGGCCTCTGCAAGTCCCAGGAAGCAAACCAACCAGGTCTTTTCGTGCGTCCACATGATCCGTCCAGTAGGGAATGGGAGTTCCTTTGGACGGACCAACCAGAGCGGTAGTTAAGACAATGACAGGTGGGATCAACACTCAACGCGACCCTGACGCTATGCTCACTAACCAAAGCGGCCTCGCACCGTTACGCTCTTTCAGCGACAGCAGGGGAAGTCACTAACGCAATTCACCCTCGTAGGGAATTGTCCATCGAGGACATTAGGCCAGAAGACCTCCGACGAGAAGATCATGTGCCCCCC
>CALLYL010000537.1 GCA_937859535.1 uncultured Myxococcales bacterium | reverse complement strand
ATTCCGACCAAGGTGATTTCGCATATTCAAGGTCCGTTCCGCATGCGCCAAGGTGCGCTGCTGTAGGGACATGCTTAAACCCCGTTCACGTCGCCTGCCACGACTCCTCCGCACCCTGCTTGTCCCAAAGCCAGCGTCACCGGACTGCCAAGCCCGCCATTGCCATCGCCAAGAAACGCCATCGGATTGCCATTGTCAGCGCCCACCACCAGATCTTGCTTGCCGTCGCCATTCCAGTCCGCTCGCGCCATCTGTCGACCGTTGGTGACGCCATTGGTATCCACCGTGGGCTTAAACGTCCCATCCCCTTTGCCGCGCAGAATGCTGATCGTCTTGCTTAGGTAGTGAATCACCGCAATGTCGGCCTTTCCGTCTCCATCCCAGTCGCCACGGAGCAGATATTCTGGCGTCGTAGCAACAGAAACGGAACTGACCCCGAACACACCACTGCCGTTATTGAGAAGGATGCTGAGGTTATTGGACAGAGCGTTCGCGACCGCAAGATCGGGCTTCCCATCGCCATTCCAATCTCCGCTGATGACGTGCACCGGAGTGGTTCCTACCGCTACCTTCACTGGCGCTGCGATGGTTCCGTTGCCATTCCCTTTGAACAGAAACACCTCATTGGTTCCCTGACTCACCACCGCCAGATCTCGCTGGCTATCGCCGTTAAAGTCCGCCATCACCACTGACCGCAACAGGAGTCCCTGTGATTGACTCGCTGGCATCGAAAATTCGAGCTTCCCGAAGTAGTAGCGGAATGCGTTGGCCAGCGTAAACGTGTGATTCCCAGGAAACGTCACTGACAGGCTCACCACTCCCGCATTGCCAGCACGCACCGGTGTCATCGCGGTCAGCGATGTGGCACTCCCATACATCAAGCCGAGCGCTGCATTCGATCCAAACATTGCGCCAAGTCCTGGACCACTGAAGAAGTTCTGTCCACTGATCGTCACCGCAGTGGTCGCATTGGTAGGACCGAGGTTCGGCGTCACCTTGCTAAGCGCCGGAGTTGCCATACAGAGGGTCTGGTAACAGACCTTGGATTGACAGTCGCGGTCAAGAGAACAACCTCGACCTACCCCGCAGGCAAGGCAATTGGTACCGCCACAGTCCAGGTCTGTTTCGTCCTGGTTCCACATTCCGTCCAAACACCCAGCAGCAACACACTGCCGCTGCGTACAAATTGAGCTCACACAATCCGATCCAATGTTGCAGCCCTGTTGGTTGTAGCATTTGCCTGGGCAACTCCCACCGCAGTCACTGTCTGTCTCGGTTCCGTTCTTGATGCCATCGGTGCAGCTTGGGACAGCGCAGCTCTGCTGGTCGCACTTGTTGCTTTGACAGTCAGCAGCCACCCGACACCCTTGATAGTCGTTGCAGCGGCTCGGACAAGAGCCTCCACAATCGACATCTGTTTCGTCGGCGTTTTTCACTTGATCGGTGCAGCTTGGCACCGCACAGACCTTCTGGGTACAGATCTGACTCAGGCAGTCTCTACCGAGATTGCACAGGTGCCCGTCCGCGCAAGGACTACATGAGCCGCCACAGTCAATGTCCCCTTCATCTCCATTGAGAACGCCGTCCACGCAAGAGGCGGGTACACAAATCGCGCTGACACACTGTCTGCTCTGACAGTCGGAATCGACTACACAGCGCTGGGAATCCTTACAGCCGACCTCGCAGCTACCACCACAGTCGACATCAGATTCTCCATCGTCGAGCACGCCGTTTTCACAGACCGACGGAGCAGCGCACGATGTAATCAACATCAACAACTCTGCCAACAGTGAAGCACGAGCGATCGGAGTCATACGTCCCCCAGATGAAGTTCAAGCCAAGCACTATCCGACAAGGATAGCAGACATACTTCAGCCCACGCTGTCGTGTAGACGGGGTACGTGCAACCAGCGAGGAATGCTGACACATCTGGCGATCTGTGCGAATGCATCTGGGAGGAAGTGTGAACAGAAGCCAGCTAGTGAACCCCGAGTAGCTCACCATCACCAGAACCAGCTAGAATTCCCATCAAACAGCCAGCAGCGGAATTTCCTTTGGCATTTCCTACTGATTGGTTCTGGGACGCGGGATCAAGACTCCGCTCGTCCGCAAACGCTGCTCTAGCGCGCTACTTCCTGTCGTTTGCCAGCGCTCGTAGATCTGCACGAGATCGGAGGGAACGCACAGGTTGATGCTCGATCGCAGACACAGGAGCACATCCACCAGACTTGGGAATCTCTCCGCCAGCTCGCTGCAAGCTTCCCGCAACAGGGTACTTAGTAGACGCGGAGTGTTGGCAAGCTGCGAATACGCGGACCGGCCGAGTTTCACGTAGTAGTCGACGCTGATGGTCCGCCTCGACAAGCTCTCTCCGAACAATCCGCTCGTGGTCAGCGCGGTGTCACCGACTTGCTGTAGGAGTCGCACGCGGTCGAGTGGAGCCGCCTCTACAGCCTGTGCAAGCTTTAACACCAACGGCTCTGGATCAAGCTGTGCGCTGGTGTAGTTGCACAGGAGGTGTACCAAGTAGTACTCGGTGGCGTCCTTGACCTTGACGTTTTCCGTACGGAGGGCGCTGGTTAGAACGTCGTGAAAGTACAGTTCGACAGATGCGATCTCCATGACAGTCCAGTCTACGGCGAACCCCAATAGCCTGGCGCAGTGTCACGGGAGGATTCGAGTACAGAGACTCCCAACGTGCAGTCCTTTTGAGAACTCGACCTTGCCGATCCGTCATATTTTCCGACGAAAATTCTGCCTTTGGCACCCGCCACCAGAGAGCGCTAACAAAATGTGCGTCCTGGATCTTTCCAACCGCACCCATCGCAAGCTCTGATCTCGAAATGGAAGGAAGCACAGGGAGTGCAAGAAGCGGGAGAATCACGTTTTGGCAAGAGCCCGCCACAACGCGAGAAGAACGGCTATGGTGTCACCAAGTTGACCGCAATCTTGTGTTCCAGGTCGCTGATCGCGAAGCTCGCATCGGAAAAGCGCGGCGGTCCCATCCTGGGTCGCGGATTGTTCGATACACCGACGGGTTCTTTGGGAATCCCAATCCAGTTGGTGTCGAGCTTTCCGTTGTCGTTTAGGTCATGATAAACGGTCACAGCGTAGGTTCCTGTAGCAAGGTTCGGGAACCGGATCTCTGCGGTGGCAGAGACAACCTTGACCGCTTGGCGCTGCGCGGCTTTGGCTTCCTTGGCGGGGAATCCGTGATCGCTTGGGAATAACAGTGCCACCACGGTTCCGTTCACCGCTGGCAGTCCTTGCACGAGCACGACCAGCGTCGATGAGACCGGCAGGGCAGGTGCCGGCGGCACATCCGCAACAGCAGTCCAGCCGGGCAAAAGGACAAGTGAAAGGATGGATACAAGCGAGCGCAACGTCGGTCGCATGACGATCTCCGTAAAGGTGGACGAATGGAGCGACGCAAAAAGTCTAGCAGTCCACTCTGACCGTGCCCGCTATAGCGAGATCGGCATGCCCCAGTTGAAGTGAATTCGGCCCGGGAAGTGCGCGTACCACGGCTCCCGCTTCCAACGCTCCGACTGGACCAGCGGAAGCTGTCCCGGCAATACCAGTGGATACGCATAGTCGAGCGAGAGCGCACCGAACTGGGTCAGAAGCCGCAGTAAGGAAATCCCGACCGAAAAGCGCACATCGTTCCAGCTCATCCGTTGGAACCCATCGAACACTGCCCCGGTGTCGAGGAATAATGCTCCAACCCATGGCCAGCCACCGATCTTGGGCGTGATCGCAAACTCCCACTCGAGCTGCGATAGCAGGCGGGCATTTCCACCAACCGGAACGATTCGATAGGCCGGTTCTCCCGACAGTGGACCGATCGGCGCCCGCACCTCTTCGGCCCGCAGTGCGTCGGCATCGTAGCCTCGGGTCGAACTATCACCGCCCGCGTAGTAGCGCTCGACCACGGGGAGCGCCGGACGCGTCAGCGGAAATCCGTAATTTAACCGAAGATTCATCTTCCAGTTGAAGCGCCGCATCCCAAACGGCCAGCCATCTTCGGTGCGTAGCGCGGGACCGAACGGTTTCAGCCACACCGCTTGTCCCGACAGTGCCACGAAGCTACCACCAATGTTCCAAGGCGACACGGAACAGCACAGCGCCGCAGTGACCTGTGCCGATAGCAGAAATCCACTCACCGGCATCAGCGGGTTCGTCGGCACCGGCAAGTTTCGCATGAGTAGTGCGGGGGCCTCGAAGCCGACTCGACGGTCCCAGACAATACCGGCGGAGAACTTCAGTGACTGCGAGCGATCTCCGTCGAGATTTACGTCGGTGGTGCCTTCCCCGCGATACAGCGGCACCAGAATCTGGCTGATGTTGAACTCGAGCCGTCCAAACACTCGCAGAGTCGGTGGCAAGCGACGGCCCTGTTCGTCGGCTCGTGCAAAAAATCGCGTCAATTCGGCGTTGGCACCGTAGGAGGTCACCTGCCCAATGCTGTACGTGTTTTCGTTGCGCCAGAATCCACGTACGTCGAGCCGCACAAACGGATTCCACAACCTTGGTGCCGCAACCCGGGCGAGCAGAGACTGCACCCGAATACCTAGCTCTGCACGCAGCTCCACCTCGGCACCGGTACCGAGCAGGTTGCGCCACTGATAGTTCGCCGAGGAATAGATCGGGTTATCCGTCGAAACGCCAACATAAACGCCCAGCTCTCCAGAGTTGTCGTAGCGCTCCGTGACCTCAATCAGAACCGGCACCGGATTGCGTCGCAGTTGCCAATTTTTCTCCCGCGCTTCGGCTCGATACTCTTCGGTTTCGCCAGGATTGGGAATCACTCGCACCGATGCGAAAATCTGTCGCCCGATCAAGTTCTGTTCGCCTTCCAGCAGCTTGTTGCGATCGAACAGATCCCCCTCTTTGAACAGCAGATCGCGACGGATGATGCTCTCGCGAGTCACGAAGTTGCCACGGATCAGGATCGGCCCGAAGCGCACCGGCTCGTTTTCCGTGATCAGCCAGCGCAGCGTCACTCGAGTGTGATCGTCATTCCAGCGCGACTGGGTCGGGTCGATCACGGCGTAGGGATGCCCGAGCGCCCCCATTTGCTCGAGCAGTCGCACCTTGTCGGCAATCAGCGCTTCGGGCGTATACGGCTTGCCCGATCGCAAAGTGAGGCCCTTGCCAAGCTGCTGCTCGGTGACGGTATGGTCCCCGACAAACTCCACCGCGACCGACTCGATCATCTCACGAGGGCCTTCGTCGATCTCGTAGCGCAGAAACAGATCGCCGCTCGCACCCTCTTCATCGGAGGCGGTCTGCAAGCCGAGCAGCGTCAAGTGCTGGAGCGCCTCTCGCGAGCGCGCCATCTTCACCGACACCCGCGCCTTGGGATAACCCTCGCGACGATAGAAGTCCTCGATGTGAGCAACGTCCTGCTGCAACGCCACGGCTGACGCAAATCCGCCCTCGCCGATGCCTAGCAAGCCCAGCCGAGGATAGCGACGGGTCCGGATCTGTTCCTCTAGCTTAGCGGACGGATAGGAGAGCGCCTTTTCCGACGGTCCCGCCGCAAACTCGATGTCGCGAACCTTGAGCTGTGGCCCTTCGTGGATCAGAAACTCGACCTCCACTGGATCTCCGCTGCGATTGCGCCACCGCCACTTCACGCGGGCTTCAAAAAAACCGCGCTGCTGATACAGGCGATGAATGTTGCGCGCACTCTCGTCCAGCTCGTTGGCGCTGTAATAGTTGTCGCGGAAGATCGTCACCGCCGACCGCAGATCGCTTGGCGACAGCTCTTTCCGACCCAGGAAGTACAGCTCGACGCGCTTTCGTTCCTCGACAGCCAGATCGATATCAACCACCCGATCCTTGGAGTTGGGTTTGATCTCACGACGGGCGATGCGAACCCCGGCATAGCCCTTGGACTGATAGTGGTCGACGAGTCGTTTGATATCTTCCGCGATTTTTTCCGAGCTGGTGCGCCCGAACCACAGACAGCAGTGCTCGAAGAACCCGTGCAGCTCCGGTGGAGAGAGCAGGCTAATGCCTTCGGTGTGGATGTTGCCGATGCGATAACGCAGACGCCAAAAACCCACGTTGAGGCTGATCTGAATCCGGACCGAGACCTGCTCCGGATGTTCCGGTGCCCAGTCGAGGACAAAGTTCGCAGTGGCGTCGTAGTAACCGGTGCGGTGAAGGAAGTTGACCAGCTCCCGCTCCTGTCGCTGGATATCTGCCACCAGCGCCTCACCCTCGGGCAAGCGGTATCCGGCACGCCAGGTCACAAAGCTCAGAATCTCCCACTCGAAGATCGGCCAGTTTCCTGTGACATATAGTCGCCGCACCACCCGCATCGGCTGGACGGTGATGGTCAGGGTCGCGTCCGCAGCCAGCTCATACTTCGGGGAATAGCCCAGCACGTCCAGATCGCGTCGTACCCTCGTCCGCAGCTCATCCTCGAAGCGACTCGGGAGCCGCATATCGAGAAAGCGGAGCAGCTTGTCGGGAGTATCCCCCGAAAGGAGCGTCCCACTGATCCTCACCTGCGACACCACCTGACCACTCAGGGGATCGCTTACACTTCCAGCCTCGTCGCCACCGAGCTGTGGACTAGCCGAGGCAACACCCAAATACACGACGAGTATCCCGCACACTGCGAGTACGGCGA
>CALLYL010000536.1 GCA_937859535.1 uncultured Myxococcales bacterium | reverse complement strand
CTTTGATACCGGTCGCCCTGATCGATGTTGATCTCACGCTGGAACCCATCGGCATTGATCCGAGAGGGTTTACCATGGCGGGTGGCGATGGTGGAGGCGAAGACGGATCTACAGCGGGCGATGTCTTGTTCGGGTTGGGAGCAGGCGGCCCTTCATCATCTCCATCAGCAGCAACAGTCGACTTAAGACCGGCCTTAGCAGGAGTTGAGATCCCTTCCGCGTTCGCGATTTTCGACCACTCGATTCGAAGAGTTCGACCGTCATGCAGCAACAGCGTCACATGGTGCCGAGGAACAATCTCGACGGGCTCTCCTCGATAAAAGGCACCATCCTTACACCATATCTTCACAGTCGAAGAGGACAGATGTCGAGCAGGTATATCTGCTGTCTCACGTCCATACGCAGTGACCGAGACGAGACAACAAAGAGCAACACTGGCGCACGTGGTCCGCATCATCTGCCCTGCATATCACGAAGCCATTGGTAAATGCGAAGCTGACCACCCCCTCGTGAATAGATCGGGCTGAATGCCAAAAAGGCCATCTGGTTGCCAGCGGCTGCGTAGCTTGATATGTGTTTGGTTCCCCCCCTGGTTCTTCGGCCCCAGGGTCGAGGCCGCATCGGGAAACTGGTGCGGCCTCTGTTTTTTTGTCCTATCTCACCTCCGCTCGAAGAGTAGCTGGCTGATTGGGGCTTTTCGGTCGTCTCCGGAGGGCATGTGCTCGACCAGGTGCCAGCCGAGATCGGCCATTGCTTGGGCCAGCTCGGGAACGGAATAGCGCCGGGCCTTTGCGAGTACGAAGCGCCGAGTGTGCTCGGCATCGGGAATGTGTGCGGTCAGCTCTAGCTGGTAGCTTCCTGGTACGACGCACGAGGTGCCCAGCTCGTTGCTGAGCTGCACAGCGTCTACGCCGGCATCGCGATAACGCTTCAGCGGACCGAGGAAAAACGTCTCGATGTCGCGCTGACGCTGGGTTGGTTCCGACCGCCGAAATCCGGGATCGAGCCTACGAATCGCCTTCGGATCGGTGGACGGTGCATAGCCTCGCTGCACATCGAGCAGCAGCAGGTCACCCCGCGCAAAAGGCGACAGCGCATCGGCGACCCAGCGCAGCTCGTTGTCCAGGTTGCCGAAGGTGTAGCCGAGCATCGTGATCAGCCGCCGGCGGTGGCTGTTTTCGGGTCGATAGAGCAGCGCTCCATAGCGCGGCAGATCGTGGAAGTTACCCTGCACCGCCGTGACCGAGACGTGCGAGTGCGATTCGAGGGTCTCCGCAGCATAGGCATAGGCTTCGCTGAGCAGCGGCTGGCTGATGTCGAGCAGGTAGAGCCGCAAATCACACGCCCCGCCCTTCTCAAGCAGCTTGGTGGCCAAACTGACCTCGCGGCGAGCGTTGCCACAGCCGAGCGCGATCATGTCGAGCGGCGCGGACTCAATGACCTTGCGCACCGCCCGCGAGCTGCGCTCATACCCCGCCGATCCATACGCGCTCTGGTAGTCGGTCGAGTTAGTAAACGCGCACCAGTCCGCCGCGCTGCGATGATCTAGGTACAGCAAGCTCTGCTCAATCGACCCGCCCGCCGAGTTCACCTTGGCCAGCAGGTCGCCGAGCAGCCGCAGCGAGTTAAACCCCGGCGCGATCCAGCAGTTCAGCACCGATCCATCACGCCCAGCGGTCGCGGCCTGACTGTCTTCCATGGCCGTGCAGCGAGTCAGCCGATGAAGCAGCTCGGCGCTTGGCTTGCGCCTCCCCAGCTCGATGGCCTTGACGGTTGTCTCCGCAACGTGCGCGGCCTTCGCCACCGCAGCCCGAGTCAATCCCAGCGACTCGCGCCGCTCGCGAAGCTGTGCCCCGAAGTCGTCACGAGCCGTGTCTGTCTGTTCCATCCGCGCACTGTGCCACGGCCTGGTGAGAAATGATGAAGGGAAGTAGGAGTCGTACGGAAGGTACAGGGGAGAGACTCTGTTCAGAGTCTCATTGAATGCTATGCGAAGAGGTAGCCGGGGCGCTTGGGAATCTGCTTCCGCAGCGCATCGAGCGTCTCAAGTCGCCGAGCGATCTGCTCTTTGAACACGCTGATTGCCTCGGTGGGATTGGCAGCAACCATCACCTGAACCGCCAAGTCTTCGATCATCCGCTCGCGCACCTTGCCGAAGGCTTGGTACTGGAAAGAGTCGCGCTCACGCCCGACGGCTTCCGATTCGAACTCACCCTCGATGGAGTCGACTTCGCTTTGAACCGCAGCGCGCTCCGGATCGGATGCCGGCATCGTCTCCAGCTTGATGGTGAGCTCGCGATAGCGCATGTAGCGAACTTGCTCGGGAGATGGTGGCACCTGCGGCGCTGCTTCCACTTCCCGCTTCTCTGCTGCCTTTGCGTCCTGCTGCTTGGTGTACGAATACTTGGCAAACGCCGCAGTCGCCGCTTCACCGAGCTTCTCTCCGAACCCAAACAGCTCGTCTTTTGAAACGGAGGTGTCGCGCTTCACCGCGCTGGCCAGCAGCTCCGCAGCCGCAATCGCGTGCTGACCACCTTCCGCGCCGAGCTGCTCCGCCATCTTGAGACATCGCCGCGCCGCATCCGTACACATGCCGACCAGGTCGATGTCCGCAAACTCCACTTCGGGTGCTTCGTGGACGGAATTGCTCTGTGGAGGCGTGGCGGATTCTTGGGTTGGGTGAACGGATTTTGCAGTGGGGATAACCATGGCTGTAACCTCGTTTTACGATTGGGTGTAGGACAATCCAACGACGCTGACCGCGCCGTCAGAGTAAAGAAGTCGCTGGGAACCCGCTGGCGGTGCCAGAGCTGCGGTTCCGTTGGCATCGTCGCGGTAGTAGATTCCGGGACCAGTTCCTGGTGTCGCTGGGATCTGCATTCCGCTTGACCAGATCAGCCCAATCTCACCAGCCGCCCGGCCTGGGTAGCAGACTCCCACCACTTCGTTGTCTGCCACACCACCTGCTGGTTCGACCGTGAACGGACTCGTCGCGTACACGGGTGCGAACGGATCGACATTGACGCTCAACCTGCGAAGCATCGGGCCAAAGCCATTGGACAACGGATTGACCATGCTTGTGCAGTTCGCACCGATCAGTCCGAAACGCTCCGCGCTTTGGGCGTCAAACCAGACCTCGGAATCCGCCGTATCCGAGTCAATGGTGAATGGGTCTTGAAACTCCATGCGGATGAAGCGGCTTAGATTCGGGGGTGTCCGAAGCTGCACCGTACCGACGAACAGACCACCACACATGTGGAAGGCCCCGCACTCCAGAGCGGACAGAACACGAGCGTTGTCAGCGATGAGGAAGCCGGCGCGAAGATTGATGGCTCCACCCTCTATCACCATGGAAGGACTCAGGTTCTGCGGTGACACCTGGCTGAGCCCGGAGGCAACCACCAAAGCCGTGTGCTGACCAGGAAGACTCTCAATGCCTCCGGTCACCCAGCAGCACGCCAGCGCAACGATTCCCAGGTCTCCAGGCTGAGCAGCCACGCGGTCACGCAGCGTGATGGATCCGCAACCGAGGTTTCGCAGCGATACAGCGCCACGACCATTTCCGTCGTTCGCTGCGATGCTGATCGAACCCAGAGTCGGCCAAGTACGCTCGATCCCTTCAATGGTTCCGTGGCAGTTGTCAGGCACTGTCACCGGGTCTGACTCTGCTCCACCTGATCCACCGACAAGAATGTGAGCAGCGGTGGTGTTATTCAGAGCCGCCCATCTCGCCATCGCTTGCGCCATGTTGTGGTATGGCGCGTGCTCGGTTCCGTCCTGAATCGGATTCGTCGACGAGAAATCGACATAGATCCGCCATGCCGAAGGGTAAAATGCGGGCGAAACACCAGGATCTCCCTTGAACCCTCGATCCCCTTTGTCACCCTTGTCCCCTTTGTCTCCCTTGGCACCGGGATGACCAGGCGGACCCTGAAGACCGGGATCACCCTTTCTGCTTCTGCTCGATCGATAGCAAATATCTCCGCGTCGTTCGAGCAGCGCAATCACAAGAGCAGCAATCCCCAGCGCTTTTGTTTCATCATCGGTCATAGCGGCCTCTTGCCCTTCTTGGCAGTGACGGAAGATTCGGTCTTTGCCTCTGCTTCCATTCGCTGAAGTCGGCTGTAGTAGTCGGGAATTTCACGGAGGTGATCTTTGGCGATGCGCTCGGCCACCTTGGGATTCTTGGTGTGTTCCAGCTCGATCCGCCGACCCACTTCCAATTCCTGCGGGTCATAGGTCGTCTTGCCGCTCTTGGCTGGCTTGGCTGGCTTGGCACTGCCCACCATCGTCTGCGTTGGAAACAGCGTCGGCTGCTTGAAGGGCCAGCGCTCTATCTGGGCTGCGCGGATTCCACTGCTGTCACGCAGCAGCGCTTGACCAGGACGAGATAGCTTCCCGACCAGAACCGGTGAAATACCAAGTTCGCGTGCGTTGGCGTTCACTTCCGCCGCGCTGTTCGCTCGCAGTGTAAAGATCGTGCCTGCATTGGCTCGTAGTGCTGGCCCGAAGTCTGCCGCGAGCTGGGAAGCTAGCGCCATGCCGAGGCCGAACTTGCGGGCCTCGCGGAACAAAATGTCGAGCACTTCCGAACCGCGCAGCAGTGCCGCCTCATCACAGATCGCGAACACGCGCAGCAGTCCTCGGCTTGATACCGGACCGGCTGATCGGATGGCTTCAAACAGCCAGCGCAGCAGCGTTTCGATGACCAGGACTTGAGCAGGCCGGACAAGCTGCGTCAGGTCCAGCCGATGCGCGCCTGTGAGAAGCACACGCGGATCAAGGATGTTGGTGGCCTCGAATACCGGCTCGCCAAACACGACATCGAGACTCGCCAGCAGTCCAAACACCGAGTTCCGATCGGCGCTTTTGCTTCCTTGCTGTTCTTGCAGTTGCTTACGCAGCTCGCCCAGGTCGCAGCGCTCAGCGCGGCATACTTCGCGGGCTGTCTCACTCAAGATGAGCTGCTGACGGCTCCCGAGTCCGGGAACCGCAATTCGCATCGTCGAGACAAACTCACGCACGCGCTGTCCAACATCGGGCGCAGGCTGGTTCAGAGGATTCACACCGAGGCTTTTGCCCAAGCGATGCGACGTGAAGCCGGGTAGCGTCAGATCT
>CALLYL010000535.1 GCA_937859535.1 uncultured Myxococcales bacterium | reverse complement strand
GTGCGGTGGGCAGGTTAAGCCGGGAGCGTCACTTCCCCTTTTGCAATGAGCGTCCGCCTCCTTAACCAGTTCTACTACCCAGACATTGCGGCGACGGCGCAGCTATGTACCGATTGGGCAGAAGATCTGGTGCGGCTCGGCCATGACGTGACGGTGCTGTGTGGCAGTGGTCGTTATCGTCAGCCCCACCGAGGACGCGTCCCCGAAGCGACAGCGCCG
Organism: uncultured Myxococcales bacterium; assembly: GCA_937859535.1. Classification (GTDB taxonomy): domain Bacteria; phylum Myxococcota_A; class Polyangia; order Palsa-1104; family JAEUJZ01; genus JAEUKA01. The sequence continues at coordinate 23,571 of CALLYL010000535.1, read as the reverse complement.
CTCGCGAGCACCGAGCATCACCACGGAGTGTGTATTGTGCGGGTTCCCGTCGAGAACTCGCCGCCCCCAGTCTCGTCATCCCCATCGAGGTTAGAGAATTTTGGTCGGCTCGGGGGACGAGTGGCGGGTTATGGACAGTTTTTGGCGAAGGCGTTACTGGCTCTGCGCTCTGTGCCGCGTCCTGATGTGGTGGTTACGCTGACCACCCCGCCGCTGGTTGGGGTGCTAGGACTGGCCGCGAAGCGGATGTTCTCGGCGAGGCTGGTGCTGTGGGTACAGGACGTCTATCCCGATTTGTTGGCAGCGATGGGTCTGGCGGGTTCCAGCTCACTGGTCTATCGCGGTCTCGCGCTGTTCGCGCGGCAGTTGTATCGGGCTGCGGACCGGACGATTGCACTCGATGAAGCGATGGGTGAGCGGCTGGTGGCTGCGGGAGTTTCTTCGTCTCGGCTCACGGTGATCGACCACTTCGCCGACATTCTTGAGATTACGCCGCGACCAAGATGGCCGAGCGACCTTCGTACCGAGCTTGGACTAGGTGACCAGTTTGTCGTCTGTTACGCAGGCAACCACGGACGAGGTCATGACTTTGACACTGTGGTTCAGGCGATGCAGGCTCAGGCGACATCCCTGAGTGAGTCGCCACCGATCCACTGGCTATTCGTCGGTGATGGCGATGAAAAAGCCCGATTGTTGGCGAGGGTTCCCGAGTCGCTGCGTCCACTGGTTCACTCGCTTCCGCCGCAAGCTCGCAGCAAACTCGGTGAGGTACTGGCGGTTGGCGATGTCGGCCTGGTGTCGGTGAAAGGGGCGATGCAGGGGTTGCTAGCGCCGAGCAAGCTGTACGGGCTGCTCGCGGCGGGGCGACCGGTGGCCTACATTGGTCCAAGTGAAGGGCGAATTCCCTCGCTGCTGCGCGAGCACGATCTGGGTGTGGCCGCGAAAAACGGTGAGGGCGCGGTGCTGCTCGATGGACTGCGGAGGATTGCCCGTGATCCGCAGCGCTGGCAGCACATGTCGATGCTGGCCCGTCACTTGGCCGAGACTCGGTTTGACCGCTCGCTGGCGATGGCGAAGCATGCCGAGGTGCTCGAAGCCGTGCTGCGGGAGGCGCGATGAGAGCGGTCGGTTTTGGACTGCTGCTGTCGCTGGTGTTGTCGTTGGTGCTGACGCCGCTGGTCGGTCGGTTGGCGCTGTGGCTGCGGGCGCTGGATCCGTTCTCGGCACGGAAACTTCTGCGCCCCTCGCAAGTTCCTCGGCTTGGAGGAGTGGCGATCGCTGTCGCATTTTACTTGACAGTGGCTGCGCTTTGGTCATCGGGGAGCGTGGTAGCGCGAGCGACCCTGCAAACAGGCACGCCGGTGCTGTCGATTCTGCTCGGAGGGCTGCCGATCTTGCTGTTGGGGATCGTCGATGATTTGCGAGGACTGCGGGCGCTGCCGAAGCTGATGGTCGAGATCGTGGTGGCATTGCTGCTCTACTCGCAGGGGCTGCGCGTCCTGGGTACAAGTGGTCCGACCGGTCCGATCGAGCTATCGCAACTCTTGTCGGCGCTGGTGACGGTGGCTTGGATCGTGGGCGTCGTCAATGCCGTGAATCTGATCGACGGGCTCGATGGATTGGCTTCGGGCGTTGCGGTGATCGCACTCGGAACGACGACGGTGGCTGCGCTGTTGCGGGGCGACTTGCTGCTGGCTTTTCTGGCGGGCTCCCTGGCTGGCGCGACGCTGGGTTTTCTACGCTACAACTTCAATCCGGCCTCGATTTTTATGGGCGACTCGGGAAGCCTGTTTTTGGGCTACCTGCTGGCAACGACATCGATCTGGTCGGTACGCAAGGCAGCAACGGCCGTGTTGGTGGTGTTTCCGGTGGTGGCGCTCGGGCTGCCACTGCTCGACACAGGGCTTACGATTTCGCGGCGATTTTTGGCGGGGCGACCGGTGCTCCAAGCCGATCGCGACCATGTGCACCATCGACTGTTGCTGATGGGGCTACCAGTTCGGCGGGCAGTCCTTTTGCTGTATGCGGCGTGTCTGGTGTTCGGTGGACTGTCGCTGCTGATGGTGCTTGGCGGTTCGCTGCTGTCGAGAATCGGTCTGCTGATGTCGATCGGGTTTGCGCTGCTGCTCGGCTATTGGTTTGGATATCTGCGGAGCGGACCGCATGGACTGTGGGCGGCGCTGACTCGGCGGCGGCGGACCCGGCAACTGTTGGGTCAAATTGAGTCGTTGTCGGTGGAATTGGACCAATCGAACAGCATCGAGGATGTCGAGTCGGTGGTCACGCGTTTTGGCGGACTACTCGGCGTTGCGCTGTGTCTGGATTTGTCGGTGGATGCGGGGACAGGTGCGGAGGCCGGTTACCCAGTGGTGACGCCAGGCAAGCAAGGACGGCTGCTCGGTTACCTACGTCCGCTCGACGCGGGCCATCAGGGGAATCCCGAAGAACGGACGCTACTTGGGCTTTTGTGTGATGCGCTGGGTCCGGCGCTGGCTCGGGTGTTGTCGGCGAAGTAACCGCTGCGTCTGGGCGGAACCCAATCAGGGATCGAGCAGAGATGTGCCGGTCATCTCGGTTGGCACGGGCAATCCCATCAGTTCCAGCACCGTAGGTGCCACGTCGGCCAGGCCGCCTTCGTGGAGTGTGCGGTGACGGAGTTCTTCGTCGACCAGGATAAACGGCACTGGGTTGGTAGTGTGGGCGGTATGAGGCTGACCGGTGACCGAGTCGATCATCTGTTCACAGTTGCCGTGGTCGGCGGTGATGAGCACGGCAGCGCCCGAACGATTTGCGGCAGTGACAATGCGCTCAAGACAGGCATCGATCGTCTCGACGGCATGGATGGCAGCGTCGAGGATACCGGTATGACCGACCATGTCCGGGTTGGCGAAGTTGATCAGGATGAAGCTGTATTGCTTGCTATCGATGGCTGCAACGGCTCCATCGGCGACATCAACGGCGCTCATCGCGGGCGCTAGATCGTAGGTGGCGATGTCTCGTCGAGAAGGTACCAGTCGTCGAATTTCGTGTGGATAGGCAGCCTCGACGCCACCGTTGAAGAAGAAGGTCACGTGGGCGTACTTCTCGGTTTCGGCGGTGCGAAACTGTTTGTGACCCAGCTTGGCCAGATACTCCCCGAGGTTGTTGTTGAGCGACTGAGGCGCAAACGCAATCGGCAGGGCGAGCTTGGCGTCGTACTGCGTCATGCAGACGTAGCGAGTCAGCTTGGGCGGTTTGCCTCGGTCGAACGCGTCGAACTTGTCCTCGGTGAGTGCCCGACTGATTTCGCGAGCGCGGTCGGCACGGTAGTTCCAAAACACCACCGCATCGCCGTCTTTGATCGTCGCGAGGGCCCGTCCGTCTTCGGTGAGGACGATCGGCTGGACAAACTCGTCGTTTTCGCCCCGCGCATACGCCGCTTCGATGGCAGCAGCAGCCCCTGCACCTGCGGGCTCGGGACGACCTTCGCCGAGGGTGAGCAATCGGTAGCCGCGTGAGACACGTTCCCAGCGGTTGTCACGGTCCATCGAGTAGAAACGTCCGATGAGAGAAGCGACACGCCCGACCCCGATCTCGGTGAGCTTCGCTTCGACCTCACGCAGGTAGCCGGCGGCAGACTGTGGCGGCGTGTCTCGACCGTCAAGGAACGCATGCCACGCGACTCGCGACAAGCCACGTCGCTTGGCCAGCTCGACGACCGCGTAACCATGGTCGAGTGTCGAGTGAATGCCTCCCGGTGACGTCAAACCAAGGAGATGGAGCGTTCCGCCGCTCGCTTTAACCGCTTCCAAAGCGGCTACAAGCTCAGGGTTTTCGAAGAAGTCACCATCGGCGATCGATTTGCTGATGCGCACCAAGTCTTGGTAAACGATGCGGCCACCGCCGAGGATTGTGTGTCCGACCTCGGAGTTTCCCATCTGACCTTCGGGCAGTCCCACCGCCAGCCCTGAGCAGTGGAGCAGCGTCGTCGGATATCGTGAAAGCAGCCGTGGCCAGGTCGTCTTATGGGCCAGAGCCACCGCATTGGCATTGGTTTGCTCACGGTGGCCCAGGCCATCGAGCACGATCAGAACAACCGGTTTCATGTCGGAAATGCTACCGAAAGGAAGGGGCCTCTGACGAGAGGCCGTGTGTGCTAGCGACGAATGCCGAGGAGCTGATCCATCGTCCGCTGATCGGCATCGGGGAACTGATACTGCCCAAACTCAGACGAGGCCACCCACCGGAAGTCTCGGACTCGTTTGGCACGCATCGGTCGACCTGGGATTAGCTTCGCGGCGTATAGGGCCAAGATGACCTCGTATCCGTCGTAGATGTGGTGCTTTTCACCGATCTTCTTGCCGATTTCGAAATCGGCGTCGAGACGCTCACTTAGCTCGCGGCAGAGCGCGTCTTCGTCGTTTTCGCCCGCCTCGACCTTGCCGCCTGGGAACTCCCACTGCAGCGGCAATACCGCCGACTCGCGACGTTGGGTGATGAGGTACCGACCCTCTCGCTCGAGAACGGCGGCGACAACGCGGATGACCTTTTTCATGGACCGATCGACTCCTCGCTTAAGCGGCATTCCAATCTACCAGAGATTTCAGTTGGTTGGCGATGCTCTGCGGAAGCTTACTGGCCGGTGGGCTGGCCATTTGCTGATCTAGAAGAGATCGGGCGAACGACTTTCGCAGCAACTCACAGCGTATCACGTGCGCGGAACCTTGCGAACGCGGTACTCGGTACCTATGATCGAGTCTCAGAATATTTTGAGTCAAACCATTTTGGGTTTCGACGGCTGAGTGCCGCCTCGGCGGACTCGGTTCACACCAGGAGGAATCGATGGGCCTAATGGATTTCGTCAAGGGTGGCGTTCGTGAACTGGCGATTGCCCGCCCTGACAGCGCGAAGGGCATGCTCGTTTATAAGCATCCCGATCCCACCATCCCCAACAAAGCGCAGCTTACGGTGGGCACCGATGAGGTTGCGCTGTTCTTTAAGGACGGTCAGTTTGTCGGCCAGATTGGTCCTGGTCGGCACACGCTCGAGTCGTCCAACATCATGTTCCTAAACCAGATCGTCGATAAGTTCACCGGCGGCAACGTCTTCAAGGCCGAGGTCTGGTTCATCACCGTTCGCGAGGTCGCTGGTTTCAAGTTCGGTGGTCGCATTGGCGACGTCGAAGACCCGAAGAGCGGGCTGGCGATTGGCGTCATGGTCCATGGCGAGTACTCGCTTCAGGCGACCGACCCGACGCAGGTGATCTCGTTTTTTGGTCAGCGCTCGTGGGCCAATGACGAAGAATTTGTCGGCTGGTTCCGGCAGCTCCTTCTCAAGACGATTCGCGATCGCATTGCGAAGCTTTTGGTGACCAAGCAGTTGCCGCTGCTCAACATCACGTCGGGCGCACTGACCGAAGAAATCGAGGCCGAGGTGATCGAGGGGCTCAAACCGCACATGCAAAGTTATGGCATGCGAGTTGTGCGGCTTGGCAACTTCGTCGTCTCGATCAAGGAAGAGGACGAGCAGACGCTCAAGAGCATGTACAAGGACGCGGCGCAGATTCGCATGGCCGGTGGGCTCAGCGGATTTCAGCAGCTTGCGGCTGGCAAGGCGATGATGGGCGCTGGCGAGGGCATGGCTCGCGGAGATGGCGGTGGTGGTGGCGGCGGGCCGATGCTCGCGGGCGCTGGGCTGGGCATGGGAATGGCGATGGCCAACATGTTTTCGCAGGCCTCACGACCGGCTGAAGCTCCGGCCGCACCTGCACCCGCAGCGGCACCGGCGGCACCGAGCCTTCAGGATCGTTTGAAGAAACTGAAAATGCTCAAGGAAGAGGGCCTGATCGACGATCAGGAGTACGCCGCCAAGCGCGCCGAGATCCTCAAAGACGTCTAACTACTTGGCCGGGACTTCTCCTGGCCAAGCCATCGGCTGAGTCTGCCTGCGCGGACAGTCCCAACCTCATTTCGCGAAGACGCAGGGCTTGCTATTGCAGGTCTCACGCACCGTACCGCCGTCCTGTAGGAATCCTTGCAGTTGTTGTTTGGCGGCCTCCAGACGGCGGATCGCCTCATGTACGGGATTGTCCTTCGGGGGCACGTTGTCATCGCCGGGGCGGGGACTCTGTCCAACATCAAACTGTACATAGGCCGAGGGCAGGGGGCCGCTGGCAGTTGGGATTCCCCACACTGCTTCGACTGGCTGATTGAGCAGCGGGATTCCCATCGAACGCACGATCATGCGCGTGGCTAGGTTTGGAACTTGTCCGTCACCCAAGCCCTCTTGATAGAGCACCTGCTTGGCTCCGCCCGATCCTGGGAGCGGCGCGTTGACAATGTAGGGCGCGTAGGTGGCCGGATCGGAAGAATCCCACAGCGGCTGACTGAGCGCGATCAGGAGTTGGCGAGCGAGTGGATCGGAGTAGGACGCAGACAGCAGCGGTGCCAGCTTTCCGAAGTTCCCACTGCGCCACATCATCAGGCTCCAAAATCCTCCGGGCACATTGAGCGCACCGCGTTTCACGTCGGGAGAGAGTGCCAAAAAGGTCAGACCCTGAACGCCTCCGTTCGAGATTCCGTAGTAGTACACTTGGCTGGAGTCGATCACGACCTTGCCGTTTACGCGTAGCTCTGGAATCTGCGCGAGCGAGCCGTCTTTGATGAGTCGCGCCAGCACTGCGAAGTTGACGTGAGCTTGCTGAAGACGATCGGTAATCTGCGCGAAGTTGTTGAAGTTCGACATCACCTCGTTGGCTACGTAGTACGCATCCGCCTCGGTGAGACCAATCCAGTCCGTACCAACTTGGATCATGCACAGACGGTTGATGATCTCTCGCTGGTACCCGGAGTCCATTTCACCGAGCGCACCACCGAACAGACCGTGTCCGTAGATCATCACAGGAACCGGCGCGGTCGCTGTTTGGACGCATTTGGGAATGTGAACAACCAGTGGGAACCGTCCGTAGCCGCGAAGCTTGGGCTGTCCGTTTTCGTCTTTGTTCATCCGTCCGTTTTCATCGTTGGTAAGGAACGATGATGAACGGAAGGTACCGATGACTTGCCGAAGCAGCGGATCGCGTGGGGCGTTTTCGACCTTGTTGATCGTAAACAGTGGGGGCGGTGGCTCTGGCGGATCGGTCGGCACTAGCTTAGCGAGTGCCGTGTCTCGCATCTTGAGCATGGGGCCAGTGACTTGGGTGTCATCGCCAGTGGTGAAATCCCACGCCAGTTGCAGAGACTTTTTTGGCAGCCCTTTTTGTTCGAGGAATTGAAACAGCTCCTCGTAATGGGCTGAGAGCTTGCCGCGAATGCTGCCCGGCTCGACATCCTTGCTCCGAATGGCGGCAAAACCGGCGAGCGGCGGAACATCCTGTCCATCGGTCGTCTTGAGTCCCGCGATCGCCACAAGGTATCGCGACTTTGGGCGGAGCCGGATTTGCGGACGGATGAGCAGCGCTTGCCGTTCTCCGAGCATCGCATTGCGATCAAGCTCAGCAAACAGCGGGACGCGCTCGCCGGTATCTACGGACAGAAGCTGAATCGGTGAGGTGACCTTGAGCGAGTCTTCAATTCTCGCTGGAGTCGGTAGGTTTTGGGGATCAATGCTGCTGGGGAAGTACGCAATCAGCGGTGTCGCGGGGCTGAAGCCATCCCGTGCGGCAAACGGTGCTGGATCTAAAGCGACTCCGTTGCGAGACGTCGGCAGCACTCCTGCTGGGAACGTGACCCGTCGAGTTCCAGCGGCATCCGTCTGTAAATAATAGTTCGACGGAAACGGCGACAAGCAGTCTTCCGCTGGACCGCCCCCAAGGGGATTACAACCTTCAGCGAGCGGCGGTTCTGGCTGCGGTGTTGGGTCGACATGCACCGTACAAGAGACACACAGCGGTAGTCCACCGAGCACCACCAAGGATCCGAGCGACGAAACGAGCGACCAGTTTTTCGAGTTACGAGTGCGCATGCGGGGCAGCATATGCCAAAACCGTTGCGTTTTAGGAAGCTGTGTCCGCGACGTGCGAAATGATAGCGAGCGCTTGTTTCTTTCGGTCCGATTCTGCGCGGAGCGCTTCGTCGCTCACCACATGGTAGCGGTGGAGCAGCGGCAGGTAGTCCAACTGAAGTCCTGCGGAAGGTCGTACAAATATCGCGTTACAGACCGCCAGTTGACGGAGTGCAGCGACCGTTTCAAGCGGAATGTGACACTCAGCATGGGTGATCAGGTAGATCGTCACGCGGGTCTTGTTGCTTTTGCACAGCGCCTGAACTTCGCGCCGTAGATCGCGGAACACCCGGCCATAGTTTCGACCTCTGGTACTGCGAAAGCCGAGGAGGTATGGAAGAATCCGCTGTGGCGAAAGATCGGCGCGGACGGCGTCGTGGAGTCGCCCATCGAAGAAGCGAAGTTGTACCGGCACATGCGCATGGATCATGCGCTGGCACAGCGATAAGGCCAGGCCCCGTGCGAACACCTGACGCAGCCCTCTCATCGAGGGGGAACAGTCGACCAGAATGTAGCTTAGCGGATGGGGCGCTTCGACTTGGCGTTCCCGACCAAGATAAAGCAGCTCGGACTGTGCAAAGCGTGCGTAGAACAACTCGTCATCGCTGGCCAGTTCACTCGGAAGGAGTGCATCGAGAGAGCCTCGGTTGAGTAGTCCGGCGTAGCCACCGGTGGGATAGCTTTGTGCTCCGCTTACGTGCTGGGCCTCTAACACAGATGGGAGCAGATCGAGAGAAAAGCGAACCGTATCGCGCAAATCGTCCGCTTCAAACATCGCGAGCAGCTCTAACAGATCGATACGATTGTCGCTGGCTTGGGATAAGAGCCCAGTGCTGCCATCGTGCAGAGACAGCAGCCGTACCGCTTGGGCATCGAGCAGCTCGGCCCGAATCGTCAGTGCTACTGATGAATTCAGCAGCTCACGCAGGAACGCGACCTGTCGCTGGGTCTCACGATTCCGATCCAGCGGTGACAGCAGTAAAGGGGTTGCGTCAAATCCTTCGCTGGGCAGCTCTGCGGAGGTCGCATCAAACGATGGCAGCAGCGGTGCCAAGCTACCGAGGAGCTTGTAGAGAAGCACTGCGATTAACTTATCGTTGGGTCGGAGCGCCGCGATCTGTTCGATTGGCTCGATGGCAGCCAGTGTCTGCAAGAGGCTACGATATTTTTCCGCGACCTCACGAAATGCCGGTGACGGTGGCGTCTCTTGGCCGAAGCGCAGGTGGCTGGCTGATGTGGCTAACAGCAGCCCCAGGTCGTGCACTACGACCAGCGGCAGCGACAGTCCCAAGCGATGCAGTTGGTTGTGCCACATGACCGCCTGTGTCGTGCTGTCTGCCGCGCTGCGAACCTGTGAAAGCGACAGAGAGAGAAGCTGTTTTGCAATGAACGCTCGCACTGACATCGTCAACCATCACCTTAGCAGCATTGTGCACCAGAGTCGTTGCTCTGCTTCTTACTACCGTTGGGGGGGGAACGTGGATCTAATAAGAGTCATATAAAATGTCTCTTATTAGTCCATGGAAGCGCTCGGTGTGGACTGGGAGTGAGACAATTGTTCGACAGATAGAACGCTTTGTGGCACAAACAAGCGATTATGTCGTTCCGCAAGATCGCTCAGATTGGACATCCCGTGCTCCGCCAGGTTGCTCGCCCGCTGAGTCGCGAGGAGCTGATGTCGCCATCCGGACAGCAGCTTATCGACGACCTGATTGCGACGATGAGGGACGCCGATGGAGCGGGTCTGGCGGCACCGCAGATCTACGAGAGCGTGCGAGTGTGTGTGATCGAGGTCGGACAGAACGCACGCTATCCGTACAAGCCGAAGATTCCGCTGACGGTTCTGGTGAATCCGCTGCTGACACCGCTGACCGAGCGCAAATTTAGTAACTTTGAGGGCTGTCTGTCGGTTCCCAACCTGCGAGGCCGTGTCGATCGCTTCTGCGAGGTACGGGTCCAAGCCTGGGATCGGGAAGGACGCGAGCTGGACTTTGTGGCCCGAGGCATTTCAGCCGGAACGTACCAGCACGAAGTCGATCACTTGGATGCAACGATCTTTGTCGATCGTGTGAGCGATACTCGTACGCTCTGTACCTGGCAAGAGTTCGAGCGACATCACCGCGAAGGATTCATCAAGGAAGTGCAAACGATCGTCGCGGAGTTTGGTTCGTAATAGCGGCCGCTTTGTGGCGGTGATGTTATGCTGCGCCGCTATGAGTACGACCGCGAATCCATGGTTGATTGTTGGGGCGATCTCGGGCTTTTTTTCCGTGGCTGGTGGTGCTTTCGGTGCGCATGCGCTCAAGCAGAAACTTGCTCCTGATCTGCTCACCATCTTCGAAGTCGGAGTGCGCTATCAGATGTATCACGCACTCCTGCTGTGTCTGATTGGGCTTCTGCCACTGAGTCCGACTGTGCGCTGGGCGGGAATCCTGTGCGTCGCCGGAACCGCGTTGTTTTCGGGCTCGCTGTATGTGCTGGCGTTATCGGGAATACGCTGGTTGGGAGCAATCACTCCGCTCGGTGGTCTGTGCTTCCTAGGGGGCTGGATCGCCGTGGCTGTGGCTGCCTATCGGCTGGCCTACCCATAGCGGTTAATGCGCCGAGAGTGGAGCAAGCTGAAAAGACTGAATCGGTGGGTTCAGTTGCATGTGCTCGCGGTGTGCAGAACAGTGGCGCTGCGTCGGGTCGAGCGGCTGGGCACTGAGCAGCACGCAGAGTCGGCCGTGTCCATCCAGTTGTGGGGTGCGCAGCCAACTATCCGTCGATGGAATTCGGACCACTCCCGGTCCTTCTACGCGATCGGAATCGCTTGCCCCCGGAAACAGACTGTCAAGTACCCCGCCACTTCGCTTCAGTACATAGACGTAGGCCGGCTGCTGTAGCGATAGTTCCAGCGCAAACACCTGCCCCGCGCTGAGTGACTGACCGGCCGCCAGCGGAGTCGGATAGCCACGGTCATCGGGGAGGAGAACCTGGGGCGCGGTGGCAAACGTTCCCCCTTGATAGGTGGGTCGATGGACACACGATGCCAGCACTACGAGCGACAGAGCGATTGCACAAGGTACACGCATGCTTTTGCAGCGTATCACAGTCACGGGCGCTGGCCTACGGCTGGTTTGCTTGTCGTTCCTCTACCAGACGATTGGTCAATCTCTGTTCAGCATCGGCCGCGTATTCGCTACAGCCACTGGGTGTTACGAAGGACTCCCGGGAACCGCTACGCTGGCTTGCTTCCCATCGCTCAAACAGCGATGAAAAGTCCGGGTGTGCAGAGATGACGATGTCGCACGGTAGACTGCGGACTTTGGCGATGCTTGTGCGAAACTCGGCGATCCGCTCAGGACTTTGGGTGAATCGGAATCCGGGCGCACTGACAGGGTTTAGGCTGTCCACATAGACAACCTGGACGCAGCGTGAGCCTTCACAGCTTCGCCAACTCCAAGACGTTCCCGAAGGAGTATGACCGGGGGTGTAGTGAACCGTGACCGACACGTTTCCTGCTTCCACTGCCGCGCCCTCGGCAATCGTTTGCACCGATGAAACTGCGGGGAATCCCATCGCTGAGACTCCGAACGCAGCTTGTGGATCATCGGGGGGTACAGTGCCACTGCGCAGCGCTTCGACACCTCGTGGACTGGCTGCGACCTTGGCACCGCTCCATCGTTGCAATGCGGAGATGCCTCCGACGTGATCGTAGTGCGGATGAGAGCTTACGATCCAGCGGACCTGATTGATGCGGAAGCCGAGAGATTCAATGTTTTTGGCAATCAATGGGGCTGACTGGCTGAGCCCACCGTCGATCAGTACCAGTCCATCACCACCGTCGATCAATACCGCACTGAGACCCTGTACTCCCACGTAGTAGGTGTTGCCAAAGATGCGAAACGGAGCATGCGGTTTGTTCCAGTCTTCACACGAATCGCAGACCTTGGGAGGATCCGCGCTGCGCAAGGGCTCTGGGCTCTTTATGGGGGTGGCGCAATGACTGAGCCACAGAGCCATGCTTCCGAATCGCACCAATTTTTCGATTCGGGCCAAGCGAAGAGTTTTCCAGAGAGAGCCATGAAGGTGGGGCATCTGCCTATTATCAACTCACCTCAATTCGCGTCTAATTTTCAGTGCGGGTTGGGTGGATCGAAATAAGAGTGATTGTGGATGACTAATATCATCTCGATCGACCGTCGCGAAAGCTCATGCAGACTTTGGAATCGCTCTGAGCACGACCTGAGTGTGGGTGCGGTGCCTCATTCTTTCACGATGCGAGAAGTGGGCGGAGACCGTGCGATAACGGGCACTTTCGCGTGTGGTGTTGCATATGGTGTTGCATGTGGTGTTGCATGTGGTTGTGGAACAGAAGTGGGTGATGGTTGCGATGGACGAGAACGTGTCGAGGGGGACAGAGAGTGCGAACCGGAAGGAGAGCTGGGTCGCGGTTCCGGTGTTTGATTCGTCGAAGATCGATGAGTTGCGGAGCTTCCAGCCGCCACACTTACCGAGCTTGATTCCACAGATCATTCAGCGCTTTGTCTCCGAGTTAGAGGTCCGAAGTGAGGCGATCGCAGCGGCCGTACGGGGACGCGATGTGGTGACGTTGCAGGGTCATGCGCACACGCTCAAGTCGTCGAGTGCGATGCTTGGGGCGATGCGGGTGTCAGCGATCTGCGAGCGAATTGAACAGTTGGGATCGGCTGGAGCCGCAGAGCAGGTCTTGGCACTGTCTGCCCGACTGTTGACCGAGATGCGTGCTGCCGTCGAAAGCCTGCGCGCAGCCAGCGTCTAGCCGTCCACTTGCAACTGGCATCTGATAGGCTCGCTCTCATGACAGCCTTCGCCAAGGTTACGCAGACGATTCGACCGTACGGAGATCGCAAAGACGACGGACGAATTCAGCTCTCGTTTACCCTGCCGGTGTCTGCGTCGGGGCGAGCCAAAGAGGCGGCGCGTCGGCTCTGTGAGCAGATGGGCCTTCAAAACATCGCCGTATCGACCATGGAGCCAGCCGGTGATGGGTTCAGCTTCTTTGTCGTCTACGCCAGCACCCCGCAGTCCGTTGACTTCGCCGAGATCGTCGTGCCCGAAGTGACCGCGCCGTCCTGGTCCTTCAAAGAGGTCAACGCGATCATTCGCCACCACTTCGGACGCAAGCTGGTGATTGTCGGTGCCTGCACTGGCAGTGACGCGCATACCGTTGGGATCGATGCGATTTTGAACATGAAGGGCTACGCGGGCGACAAGGGTCTCGAGGCGTACCCGTGGGTGGATGCGCGGAACCTCGGGGCGCAGGTCGACAATGCGGCGCTGCTGGCCAGGGCGCGAGAGTTGTCAGCCGATGCGATCTTGGTATCGCAAATCGTTACCCAGCGAGACGTTCATCGCGAAAATGCCAAGCGCCTGATCGATCTGGCCCGGCGCATCGGCCTGCGCGATGTCTTACTGGTGCTTGGTGGTCCTCGCATTGACCACAAGCTCGCCAGAGAGCTTGGCTACGATGCGGGCTTTGGTCCGGGAACCAGGCCGAGCCAGGTCGCAAGCTATATCCTGCAAGCTCTGCTGTCTCGACGAGGCATCCAACCTGCCGAGGCCTTGGTCAGCGCGCTTGAACACGCCCACTAGTCCCGACAGACGCGCCGCTTTCCCTACGCCGTCGCCAAGCAGCATTCATAGAGTGACAAGATAGAGAGTCGCCGACGAGGCGAAACCCGGGCTATCATCAACCGATAACCTGTGTGAATAGGTCCGTCTTTTATCACTCTGCGTGGAGGCAGTCGCTGCCATGCCCACTAGTTCGAGCGCCCAGCCATTGATGGCGTTTTCTTCACCACTTCTTGCGTCGGTGGATCGGTTGCTGCGTGGCTTTGACAGCCGCTTCGCAACGACCGGGCTGTTTTCGTCGTTGAGTCGATCACAGCTCTTCACCGATCGCCTGTTTAGCCGACGTTTGTCCTCGTTGGGCTTGCCATACGACAGCGTTGGCTTTTCCGCTCGGGAACAGGCCGCGCCGCCACTGACGCACGCTGAGTCTTGGGTGCCGAGCGCTGCCTCGCTCACTGGCAAGGCGAATGCGCGGATTCCGACGGCAACTCAAGCACGCACATCGCTGTCGCGACAGTCGGTGCAGTCGCCCCAGTCGGTGCAGTCGCCCCAGTCGGTGCAGTCGCCCCAGTCGGTGCAGTCGCCCCAGTCGGTGCAGTCGCTACAGTCGGTGGCCAAAGCGGGCCCGCTGGCGATGCCGATGGTCCCGGCTGCTTCGAGTGCGATGGTGAGCTCGACAGCAAGCCCTGGACCAGCTTCGGTTGCCACGGGTCGTGTCCCGTCTGCTGCTGCGAGGGCGCTGGTGGCTCTGCCCGAGCTGGCTGACAGCGACGGTACGTCCACGAAGGCCGGTTTCGATGAGCCGCGAGGGTTTGAGCTGCTCGCAGCGTCTGCTCCCGAACGATCGCGTTTGCCATTTTCGGCACCAGAGATCGGCAGACTCTCGGCTCTCGGTCGCAGCTTTATGCACCTTGGGTGGTCTGATTCACGACTCGGACTCAGCTCTGGCGATCCCTTGGTCGGTATGCTGACGAGCGCTGCGCCCTCGCTGCCAGCATCCATCGATAGCGCTTTCGAGGCGGTGTCCTCGGGACAGTCAGCGAGGGTTGCGCAGGGCGCTGCTCTATCGCAACTCATGGTGTCGCCAGAAGGCGTCGCTGCCAGCAGATCACAGACGGCGCTGCGGCCACGGACGCTGGCGTCTGAAACGAAGCAGCCTTTGCCCTCTGCGGTTCTTCCGAAATCGACGGATGGTTCGGCATCGCCACGGATTGCTGCCGAAGTTCTCGCTTCGCCGAGTCAGGTGAGCATCATCTCGTCGTCGGTTGCGAATGCTGCCGATGCGGCCAGGGCTACACCAACGGAGGCAGAAGCGACCACCGCAACTGCTCCTTTGCGAGCGACGGATCGAGTCGTTGCGGAACGTCCTACTGCTTCGGCCCGAGAAGCCGTGGTCGCCGAGATGGCGGGGCTGCTTGCACCCCTGTCGACGAGGCTTTCCTCTTCGATGTGGTTGGGTGAGACGGCCAGCCGAGAACACTCACTGGCATTGGGAGAGCGAGCTGCACCCGACCTGACACCGCATCCAGCAGCGAAGCATTGGACTGCACCCGGTGGCATTGGCTCGCAAGTGGAGCAGTTTGCCGCACGAGTGGGATTCCCTTCCGCGAGCGGTTTGCCATCGGTAGATCGTCCTCGGGTTGCCGCGCAGTGGAGCCATGCTCCTGGTCTGTCCTCGTCCGTGCAGCGTCTGCTGCAAGCACAAGCCCAGACGGAGGGGATTGCCCCGGTTGATCGGCTTGGGATTCCGTCGCTGCCATTTTTGGCGGCTCCTCAAACGGAGCGAGCTGTCGAGCGGCAAGGGTTGTTGTCGTCATCGGTGCGACCAGCGCCCCTCCCGGTTCCCTCGCGGACAACGAGAGATGCCGCACCATCGCTGTCGCCTCCAGTTGCGCGTGCAGCCAGCTCACCGCTGGATGCGCCGCAGCGTTCAGTCCCCTCCGCGACGCTCCCGTTCGCTCCTGGCATCGAGCAGCAGCGAGTGGCCACTAGTCCAGATCTGGCACCGCATGTGGAGTCGAGGTCGACGTCGGTCACAGGAAGCGCTCGTGTCCTGCCATCGCTGAGCCCCGAGAGGGCACCCACTGGGTCAGTGGCCGAGGTGAGCACGGCTCGTCCCTGGCAGCAGGCCGGTGGCGTCGCAACGCTCGCTGAGCTTTTTGCCGCTGGAGTCGGTTTGTCGTCGGGGGCGGCTCAACGTGCCGCCGATGAGGTCGGACTTGAGTTTGGTTCATCGGTGTTGCCATCGTGGCTTGCACCAAAAACGGCGCGGATGGACCGTTCGACTGTACGGGACGAGGCGTCACAGAAGTCCGCTCCCGCGTTGACCTATTTGTCAGCGGAAAGCAATCGTGCGGTGCCCAAGTCTGCGCCGTCGACAGCGCGGACCCCGGCCCCAACGGCAGTCCCCCAGGTTCAGAAGCCGCTGCCTGCGACTGGTCAGCCCGCTTTGATTTCGGCGGTTTCTGCCGATGGGACTGCTTCGGCTCCTGCTGTTCCGACGGCCACTGCTTCGACTGGAGCCGAATCGTCGCTTGGTCGTCCATTTTCAGTTGACATTTTGTCTGAACTGGAAACTCCGTCAGGCAGAGCGAATTCAGCCGCGAGCCTGACTCCACCGAGTAGTGGTCGGCTTCTTGGACAGATTGGCGGTCTTGCGGCGAGCAGCGAAGCCTTTGCACGCGACCATGGCGTCGTGCGTGCTGAAGAGCTGTTCCGTTCCTCGGCCAGCGCTGGAGATACCTCTTCACGGTTGGTCTCGGTGGTTGGTGGCCAGGTGCTGGTTGCAGGGGCTGCCCGACGAACATCAGAGCGAAGTGCCCAGGCAAGCCCGCTTGCTGCGTCGCTGACCGGCGCTGTGCCTCGACGAACCGACGAAATCGCGTCCGCGCAACTTTCGCATCGTGACGCAGCCGGGCGAGATTTGGCCCGGCTGAGCCCGGTCGCCGAGTGGCAGCGTCCTGGCGGAATGGCGTTGCGGAGCGAACTGCTCGCGAATCAACTGTCCGGGGCTCCTCCGTGGAGCGCGACGACGGTGGCGAGTCAGTGGGGACGGGCTCCCGGCCTTCCGTCGAGCTTGGCTCAACTGTTTCTGTCCCAGCAACGAGAAGAAGTGCAGCCGCGCTGGGCGATGGGTCCGCAAGGCCTGTTGTTTGTTGCTGGGCCACAGCCTTCGCAGAGCGCTGCCCGGACGGCTTCCCCGCAGACCCACCGAGCGAGGGAAACCTCGATTCGTCCACAAGCATCACCTGCGACGAATGCTGCTCTCCTTGCGCAACCTGGGCTGATTCCAACGGTGCTCGACTCGCTGGTTCAGGCGCAACAGCGTTCCGTGAGTGCTCCGGGGCCCACGCCAGCGGCTGGCCTGTCACCGGCGTCACGAGAATCAGCTTCTGCGGTGGTGCTGGATGGAACTCCCTCGGCGGGACGTACGTCTGCACTGACGATGCCGTGGCAGAGCTTGGGCGGGATGGGCGCTCTTGCTGAGCTGTTCGCCGCCGGTGTGGCCCTTGGCACGGGTTCAGCGGGAAGTGTGGCGCAAGCGCTCGGTGTGTCATCGGGTCATTCGCCCGCACCTGACTGGCTGCGGCAGATCATTTCTCGACAAGCCAGCCCCGAGCTTAGCGAGCGATTTGCGGGGCTACTGCCTTCGCTGGTGTTTCCGTCGGTATTTTCTAAATCGGGGGAAACCGCGTCCGCTTCGAAAGAGACTCGACGAACATCTGGGGTCTTGGGGGGGGCGGTGTTGCCGTCGTCGTTCCAGTCGCCGGGGGCCACTCCTTTGGCAGCACGGCAACCCATGGGCTCACTGCTCGCGGGAGGGCTAGCTGCCACTGCCGAGTCGTTTGCTCGTCAGCATGGGATCGAGCGTGTCACGGCGAATGAGGGGCTAGCCGCTCATCGTGGCTTGGATGGTGATATCGATGCCGTCGAGGAGTCCTTAGGTCGATGGCTTTCCATCGCAGGAGGGATGGTCTTTGTCCCCAAGGATCACTCAACTGCCGTGAAGCCGTCAGGACGCCGTCAGGACGCACCACGGACTGCTGGCCAGCCTGCTTCCGTCACTACTCCAAGTGCGTCGACGGCAACATTTGCTCAGCTTGGTGGCATGGCGTTGCGCAGCGAGCTGTTTTCGGCGCTGCTTGGGCCACAAACGAATCAGGTCGGTTCCGATCGGTTCCCATCGCTCACCGGCTGGGAAGACATTGCATCGCTGCTGACCAGTTTACCGAAGCAGCAGGATGTTGCCGAGTCGGCGCTGCCGCGTTGGGCTTGGAGCGGAACGGGGGGCTTGATGTTCGTCGGCGCTCCGTCGAATGTGCGGCCCTCGGCTTCTGAACGAGTTCAGCCCGGCGTAGCCGCACCGGGCCATCGGGGGGGACGTACTGCTCCAAGGACTGAGAGCTTTCCGACGGCTGCACCGGGCAGTGTAGGACGAATGGCTGAGGCCATGGCCGACCGCTCTGCGACGTCAGTGCGTTCAGCAGAGCATATCGCTTCACCGCTGATGTCACTTGTGGCGGCTCCGTCGCTGAAGATGGAATCTCGTCAAGGAGTCTCGGATGTGGAGCGGGCTTATTCGCAGCGGCTGCTGACCGGTTTTCCTCGGCAGCAACCGGCGACAGGCTTGGAGTCGACGCCAACGTCGCTGTGGCCGACGGCAACGCTTCAGCACGTGCAGCGACTTGAAAAAGTCGTGTCGATGCTTCCTTCAGAGTGGCAGCCCTCGATGAAGGTTGTTGCTGCGCTTCGTCAGAGCGGCGTCGCACAGACTCCACTTTGGCAAGAGCTACCGAAAGCCCTGAACTCGTTGAAGCCCTACGAGACTGCGGACGATGGTGAAGATTCGGTCACAAGCTTGCCACAAGTAGCGGGTGCCGCACTTCGTTCGCCTGCTTTGTCGATGGTGGGTCGAACTTCGCCGCCGCCGGCGCAAGTACGCAGCGATGGTCCCAGCCAGGAAGCAGCCAAGCAGCAGGCCATCGAGAAAGCGATGCGCGAAGCGGTGTCGTCTCTGATTCATTCGGGCGGTCAGGCTGGTGCGTCGGCACGACTGTTGGAAGCGATTCGTTCCCATGCCAGCGCTTCACCGACGCGTACCGACGATCGAGTCAACTTGGGCGATCTGACGCTGATTGCGCTCTCGATGGGAGAAAATCGGATTGCGGCATCTTCGCCGGATCATCCCAAAGATCGTCTGGAGCCGAACGTTGCGAACGCGCTCCGCATGAAGAACTTCAAGCACGTCGAAGACGACAAAAATACCTATCGCAAGACCGTCGGCGAGCATGCCGAGCAAGTCGTCAAGTACATGAAAGACCAGCTCGAAAAGCAGAAGCTACGCGGCCAGTAGTTACAGGAAGTTCACCACCAGTGCGGCTTCGCTCATCGTGTCGAGTTTTTCGGCGAGCGGGGTGAAGCCGGCAGCGTACGGAATCGGCAGCGGAGGCCGTGGGGCCGGGACGTTGTCAAATCGCGCCGTAAACGAAAACCGGAAGCTCAGATTCTTGTAGAGCGTCGTCGATAGTGCGGTCTTGAAGTTGATGCGTGTGTCCTGGAACGGACTGACCTCGGTGTCGAATCCCGGCGCACTTTCCGGGTTCATGTTGAATAGCCCCTCGATGCCCGTGACGAGTGCTGTGTCTTTGCTCAGCGTCAAGTGATGCCCAAGGAACACTCGCAACGAATGAATCATCAGCCGGTCCGGGGTTGTCGCACCGGGATACAACTCGAACGTGAAGTCGTACCCCAGCTCGGCGAGAAGCTCGTGCCGTTCGGTCTTGATGAGTTGGCGGCTGTAGCCTACCTGCGCCCCACCATAGACCAGCTTGCCTGCGGGCTCGTTTCCAGCGATGAGCACCGATAGGTAGCCCAGGTTGTTCTTCGAGAAGAAGCGATCGTACCGGAGCTTGACGTTCCACATCTTGGAGTTGGTCTGCGTCGAGGTATCGATCTCGTCAGGGCCGCTCAGGAGCTGGTCGCCGTTTTTGTCGTTGGCGATGTAGTTGGTTGCTCGTCCGTAAGCGGCGTTGACGTCCAGGGCGATCTTGTTGCGGCTGTCTACCCGCGATAGGGCCGCGCCGCCCGACAGCGTTAGGTTGTTGGCATTGCCGGTGGCGAGGATGAGTCCTGCCTGCGCGGAGGCCTTCCACACCGCCTTTTCGATATCAGGAGCTGGTGTCCCATACACAAACTTGGGGTCTTGCGCGTGAGCCATCCCAATGCTGAGCTGCGTCCCCAACACCATCGCCCAGCACAGAGGCCTGATTCGATCCCTCATCGATTTTTCCTCAAACATCCAGGTCCATAGGATGCAGTGCCCTCGGGCGAGGACAAAACACTTTTTGACGGCATGATCAGTCGGAGGGAGTCGGAGGCAAAGGTCGCAAAAAGAGAGGATGTGGCGTTACCGACTACGCCACAAATCATTGCTCACTCCTTTCATCGACGACAGACAGCACGTTTTCCGAACATTTGCGCCCGCAACGTCCCATGCCCAAGCGGCCGCTGGCAACCGACACCTTCCGTGCTTGAGCTGCTTGATCCGTGCGGGCTGCCCTGCGATGATGCTAGCCCTCTATGAGCACCGCCAATCCCTCTGCGTCCTCGCCACCCCGTCGCACACCTCTCTATGATTGCCATGTTGCCCTCGGGGCACGCGTGATCGATTTCGGAGGCTGGGCCATGCCGGTCCAGTACGAGTCGATTTTGGAAGAGCACAAGGCGGTTCGTACCGCCGTCGGTCTCTTCGACGTGTGCCACATGGGCGAGGTCGAGTTTGTGGGGCCCGGTGCTTTGGCCGCCGTCGAGCGACTGGTTTCCAATGATGTTCGGAAACTGGTCGATGGTCAGGCTCGATACACCGTCGTTTGTTATGAAGATGGTGGCATCGTCGACGACTGCATCGTCTATCGCGAGCACGCTGAGCGGATCGTGATCGTGATCAATGCCGCGAACATCGACAAAGACGTGGCTTGGTTTGCGAAGAGCGTCGAGGGTCGCAGCGATGTGAAGTTTCGCAATCTCTCGGACGAGTACGGACTGATTGCGGTGCAAGGACCGCTGGCCGTTTCGCTGCTACAGCGGCTCGCCCCCGAGGCTGAACTTGCGCAGGTCAAGTCGTTTCACTTTCGTGCCACTGAAATGCTCGGTATTCCCGTGTGGGCGGCCCGAACCGGCTACACCGGGGAGGATGGATTCGAGATCTTCTGCCCAGCTTCTGAAACCCCGCGTCTGTGGAACGCGATGCTCGAGGTCGGTAAGGATCTCGGTGTGAAGCCGATTGGGCTCGGTGCCCGCGACACCCTACGGCTGGAAGCGTGCCTATCGTTATACGGCAATGACATCGATGCGACCACGAACCCGTTCGAGGCCAACCTCGGGTGGGTGGTCAAGCTCGATCACGACTTTATTGGCCGCCCGGCGCTCGAAGCGCTCAAGGCCAAGGGTCTTTCTCGTAAGCTCTGTGCGTTCACGATGGAAGGTCGCGGCACTGCTCGTCATGGCTATTCCATCTACGCGGCTGAGTCGGGCGGCGATGCCATCGGGGTCGTCACCTCCGGCAGCCTCGGCCCCACTGTTGGTAAGAACCTCGGTCTTGGCTACGTCCCACTCGCTACTGCGGAAATCGGCAATCGCATCTTCATCGATTGTCGCGGCAAGCGGGTTGCGGCACAGGTCGTGAAAGCGCCGTTCTACCGTCGACCAGCAATCTAACCTCAAACCCCCACGGGACACTTTAAGATGAGCAAATTTCCTTCCGACCTTCGTTACACCAAGGACCATGAGTGGGCTCGTATCGACGGCAATCGCGCCGTGGTCGGCATCACTGACTTTGCGGTGCACCAACTCGGTGACATTACGATGGTCGAGTTGCCCAAAGAGGGCGAGTCTTTCCGTCGTGAACAAGTGCTCGGCACCGTCGAGTCGGTCAAGGCTGTTTCCGATATCTATTCGCCGCTTTCGGGAAAGGTCGTCAAGACCAACGATCCCCTGCGCGATCAGCCGGAACTACTGAACGAGGACTGCTACGATGAAGGTTGGATGGTGGAGTTAGAGCTGTCGAATCTCGACGAATTGAAGCAGATGATGACATCCGAAGAGTACGCAAAGTACGTCAAGGAACAGAGCTGACAGCGAACCTGCGGCGCGCCAGTTGACCTGCACTCGCCGCTTTGCTTGGTTGGCCATCCGAAGCCTGCTGAGGCTTCGTCGATGAGCATTCCTAGCCAAGGACATCCATGCGATACATTCCTCACACTGACGCTGACGTAGCGCAGATGCTGCGAATCATTGGGGCTCCCTCGGTCGAGTCCCTGTTCTCGCACATACCGTCACAGCTTCGACTGAAGAGGCCGCTCGACATCGAGGCCCTTGATGAAGTGGCGCTGATGACTCACCTCGGGGAAATTGGCGCGCAGAGCACGCCGGCGACCGGGGCAGCTCCACGCGAAGGGGCTGCGTTATCGTTTCTGGGCGCAGGCCTGATTCCGCACCATGTTCCCGTCGCAGTGGACATGATGCTGCAGCGCGCCGAGTGGTACACCTCTTACACGCCGTATCAGCCCGAGGTCTCCCAAGGCACGCTGCAAGCGGTGTTTGAGTATCAGACCATCGTTGCAGAACTGTTCGGACCGCCGGTGGTGAAGGGACAGCCAGCGCCGTATGTGAGCAATGCTTCGATGTACGACGGGGCGTCAGGGACTACCGAAGCGGTCCTGATGGCCCGTCGAATCACCGGACGCTCCATCGCCATCGCTTGTGGGGCCATTCATCCGCAGTATTTGGCCACGCTGCGCTGTTATCTCGATGGCGTTGATGCAGTGGGTCAGGCGGCGATCAAGACCGTTGGATTCGGGGCGGATGGGCGCGTCGATCTGGCGGCGCTGGCCAAGCTGCTTGCCGATGCTGGGGATGCGGTCGCTTGTGTGCTTGTACAGAGTCCAAATTATTTGGGCGTACTCCAAGATCTATCGGCCATCCAATCACTGGCGCATAAGGCTGGAGCACTGACGGTGGTGGCTTGCCCTGAGCCGCTCGCGTTTGGTCTGGTCAAATCGCCGGGCAGGCAAGGTGCAGACATTGTGGCGGGAGAAGGCATCGGACTGGCCTCGGGTCCGTCACTCGGCGGTCCGGGCGTTGGACTATTTGCCGCCCGGAGTGAACATGTTCGGCAGATACCCGGTCGCTTGGTCGGTGAAACGGTGGATCAGGATGGTCGACGCGGCTACGTTTTGACCTTGTCGACGAGAGAGCAGCACATCCGTCGCGAAAAAGCGACCTCCAACATCTGCACCAACCAAGGTCTGATTGCGCTCGCGTTCGCGATCCATCTGTGCATGCTCGGAAAAAGTGGCTTCCGTCGCCTGGCCGAGATCAACTTGGCCAAGAGTGAGTATTTGAAGCAGCGGTTGGCTGCGGTTCGAGGCTTCCGACTTGCCGTTTCGGGACCGACGTTTAATGAGCTCGCCGTGACCGTTCGAGGACGGGCGGCTGATGCAGCGCAGCGACTGCGTGAACGTGGCATTTTCGCTGGGGTGCCGCTGGATCAACCGGGATTCGAACTGCCATCGCTCCCCGATGCGGAAAGAACGCTGTTGATCGCCTCGAATGAGCGTCACCGCAAGGCCGATCTCGACCGTTTGGTCACCGCTCTCGATGAGGTGTGTCCATGACCGGAACTACCAAAGGACTGATCGCGACGCGGCATCTGCTTCATCATGAGCCGCCGATCTTTGAGTCGGGCGCACCAGGACGATCGGGCGCTTCGCTGCCCAAACTGGATGTTCCCGAAGTGTCCGCGGCATCGCTGCTCGGTGAGCTGTATCGCGATGTTGGACCGGCCCTTCCGGAAGTGTCGGAAGTGGATGTCACGCGGCACTTTACTCGACTGTCGCGCTGGAACTACGCCATTGACATTGGCATGTATCCACTTGGCTCCTGCACGATGAAGTACAACCCGAAGGTCAACGAGCGAGTGGCTCGGATGCCCGGTTT